>NZ_NFHI01000015.1:0-47943 GCF_002159255.1 Massilimicrobiota sp. An80 | reverse complement strand
GATGGTACTGATAGTTTGAGCATCCAAAGGATCAGATTTGGATATATTATGGCTTTCTCTCCATTTATTAACGAAATCAGTATTGAGCTGATGGATTTCTTCATCGCTGTTACAGTTTTGTTTAATAAAGCTGTAGACATTAGTAGAATAGATACCAGTGACCTCCAAAGCAAAATAAGTGTGAAGACAGTGTTGATCATTGGAATACTTTCTCACAGTATTTAAAAACTCAACAACATCAGATTTAATGAACTTAAAAGATAATTTTTTTCTAAGGAAACGGGGTTTGACTGATCTTAATTCAGGGACAGCCAGAACAGCAGCATCAGCCTTGCCTTTAGAGACATCAATGCCAACAAAAAGATTGTAATCGTTATTTTTCATAAAAAATGACCTTCTTTCTCAAGTATGAAAATGGTTTTGAATTGCACCTCTAAATCAAGACAAACGCAACCTCGCAAATACGGAGACAAGTGAGAAACACTGCTGCAACAAACTCATTCGGGTATAAAGCACGCCTTGAACAGAGGATTAAGTCTTTTTGAAGCGGAACATAACGAGATGGCCGCAGAGGTGGAGAATAAAACCTTGATTCAAAACGAAACTATTATCTTAAAAAGAGAGTGTAGAAGCAAGGAAATTTTTAAACAATCGAGATATCTCAATTGTTTAAAAAAGGAAATCCTTAATTCAAACTTCTATACATATTATACGAGAGGTGGTCATTATGAACGAACACGATTCAACACGCTATCTTTTTGCACAAAGTATTAAAGATTTAATGACAAAACAGTCATTAGATAAAATGACTGTTACAGATATTGTGAAACATAGTGGAATGACAAGACAAACTTTTTACCGCTATTTTAAAGATAAATACGATTTGGTTAATTGGTATTTTGAAAAACTGGCTGATAAATCATTTCGACAGATTGGCAATTCTTCAACACTGAGAGAAGGACTGATTAAGAAATTTACTTTTTTACTGAATGATAAAATCTTTTTTATGCAGGCGTTCCAATCTAAGGATTATAATAATGTCGAAAATTATGATTATCAGTGTATTTTAGAGTTTTATCAGAATATTATTTATAAAAAAATAGGAAATATTCCTACGGATATTATGTTTTTATTAGAAATGTACTGTCATGGTTCTATCACAATGACAGTGGAATGGGCGATTTCAGGAATGAATAAGACACCTGAAGAAATGGCTGATTTATTAATTCAGGCTTTACCTCCTAAATTAGAACAATTGTTATCTGATTTATAGTTTTAATGAGCCTATATGAGACATGTTAATATAAAATTCTTATGAAAATGTTTTATGAAGTAAAGTGACAAACGCTTTCATTTGTCACTTGTTTTTATTTTCACAAGAATGTTAAAATAGAATCAGCAAAATAAAGGAGATGTAATAAAAATGGCAAACAGATTTGTATTAAATGAAACAAGCTATCATGGAAAAGGAGCAATCAATGAAATTGTTACTGAGGCAAAAGCAAGAGGTTTTCAAAAAGCATTGGTTTGTTCTGATCCGGATTTAATTCAATTTGGAGTTACAAAAAAAGTAACAGATTTATTAGACGAAGCAGGATTAGTTTATGAAATTTATTCAGATATTAAAGCTAATCCAACAATTGAAAATGTACAACATGGTGTAGAAGCATTGCATAATGCAAAAGCTGATTATATTATAGCTATTGGTGGTGGATCATCAATGGATACTGCTAAAGCGATTGGAATTATTGATCGTAATCCAGAATTTGGAGATGTAAGAAGCTTAGAAGGTGTTGCTGATACTAAAAATCCATGTACACCAATCTTTGCAGTACCTACAACAGCAGGAACAGCAGCTGAAGTCACTATCAATTATGTTATTACTGATGCACAAAAAGATAGAAAAATGGTATGTGTAGATGTTCATGATATTCCAGTTGTTGCTTTTGTTGATCCTGATATGATGGCAAGCATGCCTAAAGGTTTAACTGCTGCAACAGGTATGGATGCATTGACTCATGCGATTGAAGGATATATTACTAAAGGAGCATGGGAAATGAGTGATATGTTCCATTTAAAAGCAATCGAAATCATTGCGAAAAACTTAAGAGGAGCTGTTGAAAATACACCAGAAGGTAGAGAAGGTATGGCTTTAGGTCAATATATCGCAGGTATGGGATTCTCTAATGTTGGTTTAGGATTGGTTCATAGTATGGCACATCCTCTTGGAGCATTATATGATACACCTCATGGTGTGGCAAATGCGATTATTTTACCAACAGTTATGGAATACAATGCACCATATACTGGTGAAAAATATAAAGATATTGCTGAAGCAATGGGTGTTGATACAACAGGTATGAGCCAAGATGAATATCGTCAGGCTGCAATCAATGCTGTTAAACAATTATCACAAGATGTTGGTATCCCAGCTGATCTTAAAGATATTGTGAAAGTTGAAGATTTAGACTTTTTAAGTGAATCAGCTTTAGCTGATGCATGTTGTCCAGGAAATCCTAGAGATACAAGTGTTGAAGAAATTAAAGCATTATATCAATCTTTATTATAATAATTCACAAAGTACATCTGTCATGGGTGTACTTTTTTTGTTATAATAAAAATGGAGTGTGAAAATAGATGGAAATGATTAACCAAACATTAATAATGTCTTTTTTAGGGATGATTGCAGTTAGCAGTATTGTTTTTCCTATTCTTTTTCTTGTACAAAAACGTAAACAACATCGTGAATGGATGCAGTGGTTAGAGATGAAAGATAAAAATAAATCTTAAGATGGATTTTATTGATAATTTTAAAAATGATATTATACTATAAAGTAGAGGTCGTTTGACAATTCAATGGTTTTATAGTAATATTTAGGAAATTTATGTGATGAGAAGGAGATATGTATCAAAATGGACTCGAGTCAGATAGTCATGATTTTTACTTTTATTGTGCTTATTTCATTATCGGCTCTTTTTTCAATGAGTGAAACAGCGTTTATGTCAATCAATAAAATAAGAGTAAAGACATTGGCGGAGGAAAATAATAGGAAAGCGATTCTCATTCGGTCATTATTAGAAGATCAGACACGTTTATTAAGCTCGATATTGGTAGGAAACAATTTAGTCAATATTGCTGCTTCTTCTTTAACGACATCTTTTGTGATTAGTATTTTAGGTAATGAAGGAACGGGTGTTGCACTTGCCACAGGTGTTGTGACTTTAATTATATTAATTTTTGGTGAGATTACGCCTAAATCTCTAGCTACGCAAAATGCTGAATCTATTGCTTTTGGAGTATGTCGTTTCATTAAGTTTATCGTTATTATCTTTACTCCTGTTGTGGCTATTTTAAATATTGTTTCAGGCTTTTTTGTTCGTCTTTTTGGTGGCGATGCTAACAAAGGTCCAACAATGACAGAAGAAGATTTAAAAACCATCGTTACTGTTTCTCATGAAGAAGGCGTTTTGGAAGATGAAGAAAAAGAAATGATTCATAATGTGTTTGAATTTGGTGATACTGAAATTAAAGAAGTCATGACCCCAAGAATTCATGTTGAAAGTATTTCTGATGATACGACTTATGATGAAATTATTTTGGCTTTTAGAGAATCTCAATTTTCAAGATTACCTGTTCATAATGATTCATATGATGAAATTATAGGTGTATTATATATTAAAGACTTGTTTTTATATGATGTTCACCGTGAAGATTTTGATGTAACAAAAATCATGCGTGATACTTATTTTGTTTATGAATTCAATCAGATTTCTGATGTTTTTGAAGCTATGCGAAAAGATCATGTGTCATTAGCGGTCGTATTAGATGAATATGGTGTCATGAGTGGAATTGTAACTTTAGAAGATATTGTAGAAGAAATCGTTGGCGAAATTGATGATGAATATGATGAAGTTGAACAGTCCATTGTTGATTTGGGTCAAGGTGAATATCTCATTGATGGAAGTTTGAATATTGATGAGGTTAATGATGTTTGTGAAACATCATTTGATTCAGAAGATTTTGAGTCTATTGGTGGTTTGGTTTTAGGACAGTGTAATGGAAGTCCTGAAATCAATCAGGAAATCATTATTGATTCGGTTATATTTACAATCAAAGAAATTGATAAGAATAGAATTGTATTGTTGCATTTAAAAAAGGGATTTGAAAATGAAGACGAGAAAGGGGAGGAAAAACAAAGTTAATGTTTTTCCTCTCTTATTGGTGGGAGGCCATTTATGAGAGAATTCTATGAGCGATGTACAATTATATATGATGATTATCGTACTGCTATACCATCGTATGCTGCTGCGGCCTTATCTTTTTATCTTCTGTTGCTGTTAATACCAGCATTTACATTGATTGCAATAGGAACATCACTGTTTAATATTGATATGACTATTTTACAGAATATTATTGAACAATTTGTAGTCAAAGAATATGCACAAATGCTGATAGATATTTTACAGTCACGTTCTTTTAATACTGTTGCCTTTGTCACAATCCTTGTATCTATTTATACAGTATCAAGAGGTGTTGGTAACATATATGAAATTAGTAAACGTATGTATCACCCAGAAACAGAAGAAACTATTTTAGGGTATTATATATATACAATTAAAGTAACAATTTATCTGTTATTGTTATTGATTGGTGTCATCGCAATCACAGCAATTGGCCCTTTAGCGTATATTTTTAATTTTTTATATTCTTATGCGGGTATTCGTCATATTTTATTATATGCTTTGATTTGTTTTTGTTTGACGGGCATTTATATGATTGTACCAAGAATGAAAATTCATTATAGCGATGCTTTTCAAGGGGCATTGGTTGCCAGTGTATTACTATTGATATTATACTATGCATTGAGTTTTTATTTTCAAATTGCTGATTATCAGTCCGTATATGGGCCATTGGCTTCTATTGTAATTGTTTTGTTTGTTTTTAACTGGACTGCCGAATTTTTCTATGTTGGCATGTATATTACAAATATATTATATTTCAGGAGGATCTCTGATGAGAAAAGAAAGAGTAGAAATAAAGAAATTGGGAATTAATGGTGAAGGAATAGGGTATATTGAAAAAAAGATATGCTTTATTCAAGATGCTTTGCCAGGTGAAATTGTAGATGTTGAAATCATTGAAAGAACACGTCAATTTACAAAGGGAAAAGTTGTCAGATATATTCAAAAGTCACCATATCGACAACCATCAGTTTGTAAAGAGTACACAAATTGTCAAGGTTGCGCTTTAACAACACTTGAATATTCAAAGCATTTATCATTTAAAAAAGGATTATTGAAAGATGCCTTAAAGAAATACACACATTTTGATGTAGAACGTTTACCTATTCAAAAAACAATAAAAGCACCTGAAACTTTACATTATCGTCAGGTTGTGTCTTTGCCTATAACATATTTTAAAGGAAAAGTACATGCTGGAATTTTTCAGCGTGAAACAAAATATTTAACTTTAATGAATCAATGTTCAATGCAAGATTCATTGATCAATATATGTATTCAAAAAATTGAAGATATTTTAAATGAACATCATGTCAGAGATTATAACGATAAAGTTAAAAAAGGTTTACGTTTTATGCGTATGCGAAATATTGATGGACAAATTCAAGTTTTATTTGTGACTGGACAGGATGGCATGAAACAGGAAGTCATCAATGATATCAGTCAAATTCCTGAAGTGAAAAGTATCTGGTATACAATCAATACAACACGTTATCAGCAATTTGAAATGCAAGGATATAAAAAGGCTTATGGACAATCTTATTTGCCATTCCAGTGTTTTGATCAGAAGTATTTATATTCGATAAAATCTGAATTTCCTGTTTATCCTCAAATGGAAAAAATAAAACTTGATACAATTCGTTCTTTATTATCTGAAGATTCAAAGATTTTATCATTGAATTGTGGAATAGGTTTATTAGAACTTTCTTTAAAACAAAATATTGTTGCTGTTGATGAAAAGAATTATCATATTCATGATGCAAAAGAAAATGCAAAATTCTTGGTTAAAGATAATGTTCAATGGATTTGTCAAAATGTTCATGAAGCATGTATTCAACAATGCAAGAAGAATCATTTTGATGAAGTGATTGTAAGAAGTTCTGAATTAAGTGATGCTTTTAAACAAAGTTTTATCTTATCAAAAATAAAACATATTATATATGTCAGTGATCACCCATCTTCTTTAGCGAAAGATTTAGAAGAATTGGATAAATATTATCGTATAGAAAAGATCATTCCTATAGATACATATCCATATTCTGCCAAATTTGATACAGTGGTTAGTCTGATTAGAAAATAGTTTCCTTTTATGGGAAACTTTTTTTGTGAACATTTTGTGAACATAGGATATAATTCTATTTCCAAATACATAAAAAAATGCTATACTATACTAGTATTTTAAAGATATGGAGGGATATAATGTCAATTTTATCTGGAAAAGGAAAAGTAAAGTTAGATGGCCAAAAAGGCTTAACTAAAGATAAACCTATTTTGACTATCGAAACACCTGACGTTATTTATGTTCCCCTTGTTTTAGGAGTTGCAACAGATTTTGATGTCCATGTTAAAGAAGGAGATCATGTCTGCATTGGAACAAAATTGGCAACACGTAAAAGTATGTACGTTCCAATTTATTCTCCAGTTTCTGGAACAGTTAAGGGAATAGAAAAACGTATGCATGCTTCAAAGCGTTTACAAAATCATATTGTGATTGAAAATGATCATAAAGATGAAAGAGTAAAAGCATATGAAGTCAGTGATCCTGATCATATGAGTCAGGAAGATATTATTAAAGCCATTAAAGAATTGGGAATTGTTGGATTAGGTGGTTCTGGATTCCCAACATATGTTAAATATGAAAATGTTCAAAACATTGAAACAATTTTAATTAATGGTGTAGAATGTGAACCATTCTTAACAAGTGATCATGTCGCTATGAAAAGAGATATTAAAGCACTTTTTGATGGGACACATTATTTAATTCAAGCTGCGGGAGCTAAAAAAGCCATTATTGCTATTAAGGAACATAAACCTGATTTAATGGAACTCTTAGTAGAAGAAGCTAAAAACTATGATAACATTGAACCACGTGAAGTTCCTGATCGTTATCCTATGGGATGGGAAAGAGTATTGATTCGTACAGTCTTTAAAAAGGAATATGATCGTTTACCTGCTGAAATAGGTGTTATTGTCAATAACTCATCAACAGCAATTGCTGTTTCTAAAGGAATTCGTCAAGGCGAAGCAATTACACGTCGTGTTGTGACATTCTCTGGAAATGGTTTGAAAGAACCACAAAATGTTGATGTCGCAATTGGAACACCAGTTAATTATATTGTTGAAAAAATTGGTGGATATATTGATGAAGATTGTGATGGATTCTTAGTTGGTGGTGGACCAATGATGGGAAAATCTGTTATGAATGATACATTTGTAATCTATTCTCATAACAATGCCATTACAGTTATGAAAAAAGAAAATATTCAACCATTACCATGTTTAAAATGTGGTGAATGTACATTGCACTGTCCAATGCATTTGCAACCTGTACGTATTATGCAGGCAGAAAAGGCAGCCAATGTTGAACTTATTGAAAAATTAGATACATCTCGTTGTGTTGAATGTGGTATGTGTACATATATTTGTCCAAGTAAGATTGAAGTGACAGATATGGTTGCAAAAGCAAAACGTCGTTACCAGTTAGCACAAAGAAAAAAGAATGCGTAGGGAGGGTGAAGATTAATGAAAATTACTTTACAAAGAACATCACCAAATTATAGACAAAAGCTCTCTACACATCGTATTATGAGAGATTTAACAATTGGTCTTTTGGTGCTAGTTGCTTATTCTTTATATTATTATTACTATAACTTTACAACAAATGATCCATTGATGCATGTTGCATTGATGTATATTGTTTCTTTAGTTGTTGCGATTGCAACTGAAGCTGTATGGGCACTTATTCATAAAGAAAAAGTTCTCACTTATTTGAAAAATAGTTTTGCATGGGTAACAGCTATTATCTTTACATTAACATTGCCAGCTGGAACACCTTTATATGTGACAGCTATTGGTTCATTTATTGCTATATTCTTTGGTAAATTAGTTTATGGTGGTTTTGGACACAATATCTTCAATCCAGCTTTAGTTGGTCGTGTTGTTGTACATTTGGCTTATGGTGCAGAACTGATTGCAAATATTCCTGATACTGTAAATGGTATTGATATTGCAACAAAAGCAACACCAACAACAATGTTGGCTGGAACTTCATGGCTAGGTGGAGAAAGCTTCTCTTATACTTTAGGTGATTTATTCTTCGGTAATCATACTGGTGCTTTAGGAGAAACTTGTATTGTATTGATTTTAATTGTTGGAATTATATTAGCTATCAGAAAAGTTTATGATGCGAGAATTCCAGTTGCTTATATGGGAACAATCTTAGTTTTAGCTGAAGTGTTTGCTTTAGTGAATGGATTAGATCCTATAAGTTATCCATTAATTCATTTCTGTTTAGGTGGAGCAATGTTTGGGGCTGTCTTTATGGCAACGGACCCAGTTACATCACCATCTAGTCCGTTAGGAAAGATTATTTATGGTATTTGTTTAGGATTTTTAACAATGATTATTCGTTTAAAAGCGAATTATCCTGAAGGTGTATTATTCTCAATTTTAATGATGAATATGTTAACACCATTAATTGATTCATTTGTTTTAGGTAGAACTGACCAAAATGTTGGTAAACAATGGGCTGCTATTGGTATTAGCTTAGTTGTAGCTGTTGCATGTGTCTTTGGTATCAGCACAGGTATTAAAAATGATGTTGCTGCAGCTGAACAGGAAGCATTAGAAGCTCAAAAAGCAAAAGAGGAAGAAGAAAAGAAAAAGGCTGAAGAAGAAGCTAATAAAGTTCAATGGACATATCTTGAAACAACTGATGATGGATATGTCATGCAAGTTAATGGATTTGGTGGAAGTGCTAATCCAATGAAAGTGGCAGTTAAAATTGATGGTGATACAGTTGAATCTGTTAAAGTTCTTGAATACGCTGGTGAAACAGGTGGATACGGAAAAGATTTAATCGAATCAGGAACAGGTGGAAATTTAAATGAAAAAGCCAAAACTTTCTATGATCAAGTGTTAAATGGTAGTCTTTCTACAAGTGATGTTGATGGTATTGATACATCAACAGGTGCGACAGTCACTTCAAAAGGAATTGTCAATGCTATAAAAGGTGCGATTGAACAAGCTCAAAAAGCACCGGTTGTTGATGGTGATACTTACACATATACTTTAACAGCAAAAGGATATGGTGGAGATGCTAATCCAATGACAGTTAAAGTTTCTGTGAATAAAGCAAATGAAACTGTCACAAAAGTAGAAGTTGTTGAATACGCTGGAGAAACAGGTGGATTTGGAAAAGATTTAATCGAATCAGGAACAGGTGGAAATTTAAATGAAAAAGCCAAAACTTTCCATGATAATGTTTTAAATGGCGAAACAAAATGGGCTGATGTTTCTGGAATTGATACATCAACAGGAGCAACAGTTACAACAAAAGGAATTGTCAATGCTATTCAGGAAGCTATTGATCAAACAAAGTAGGAGGGAAATAAGATGAAAAATATTGTTAAATTAACTGTTTTCCTTGCAATTGTGGCTGGCTTAGCTGGAGGCGCTTTGTCATTTGTTAATGGCATGACAGATCCCATTATTCAAGAACAAAAAATTGCCAGTGTTAAGGAAAATTTAGTCAAAATTTATTCTAGTGGTGAAGAATTTAAAGCTTTAGATGTTTCTTTAAGTGATTATCCTGCTTTGGTTTCAGTATATGAAGCCGATAAAGGTGGAAGTGCTGTAGGATATATTTATGAAACTGCTGCTCAAGGATATGGTGGAGAAGTTAAAGCTTTGATTGCTTTAGATAAAGATGGAACATATAAAGGATTACAAATTATTGATTGCAGTACTGAAACAAAAGGTATTGGTGATCAAGTTGCTGGCGAAGCATTTATTAGTAGTGTTGTAGGTAAGAACATTGGTGATTCTATTGATACAATTTCTGGTGCTACCATTTCTTCAACAGCTGTTGTTGAAGGAATTGAACAAGCAACACAACATTACAATGAAAACTATAAGTAAGGAGGGAACATAGATGAAGAAATTTGATATATTTAAAAAAGGGTTAATTGCTGAAAATCCAATCTTTGTTTTATTGTTAGGTCTATGTTCATCCCTAGCAATTACAACTTCATTAACAAATGCAATTGGTATGGGAATGGCTGTTATTTGTGTTTTGTTAATGAGTAACTTTATTATTTCTTTATTAAGAAAAATCATTCCTAACGAAATTAGAATACCTGTATTTATTGTTATTATTGCAACACTTGTTAAATGTGTTCAAATGCTTATGAATGCATATACACCTGCTTTGTATGAATCATTAGGTGTTTTCATTCCTTTAATTGTTGTCAATTGTATTATTTTAGGAAGAGCAGAAAGCTTTGCTTCTAAAAATGGTGTTGTTGACTCTATTTTAGATGCTTTAGGAATGGGGCTTGGATATACATTTGCAGTTGTGATTATTTCATTCTTTAGAGAATTAATTGGAACAGGTGGTTTATCATTATATAATCCATTTGATGCAAGTCAGATTATTTTCCAATTTAGTTTCTTTAGTGATTACGCAATCAGCTTGTTTACTCAACCTGCTGGAGCCTTCATTACTTTAGGAACAATTCTTGCGTTTATTCAATTCTTAAAAGTAAGAAAAGCTAATAAAGCAAAGAAAGCGGAGGTCAAATAGTTTATGGAATTAGTCAGTTTATTTGTAGGTTTAACGTTTGTTAATAACGTTGTATTAAGTAAGTTTTATGCTATTTGTCCATTATTAGGTGTTTCTAAGAAACCTAAAAATGCTTTGAACATGGGATATGCTGTTACATTTGTCATCTTCTTAGCATCAATTATCACATATCTTTTATACTATTATGTATTAACTCCATTAAATATTACTTATTTGGATTTAATTACATTTATCTTGGTTATTGCGTCTTTAGTACAATTTGTTGAAATGTTCTTGAAAAAGACAAGTCCAGAAATTTATAAATCAATGGGTGTCTATTTACCTTTGATTACAACAAACTGTGCTGTATTAGGTGTAGCATTAGATAATATCAGTGCTGGTTATACATTGATTGAAGCTATGGTTGCAGGTCTTGCAGTACCAATTGGATTTACAATTGTTATTTATGTTTTTGCGACAATTCGTGAAAGATTAGACATTGCAAATGTTCCTGAAAGCTTTAAAGGAACACCAATTGCATTAATTACTGCTGGTATTATGGCATGTGCTATTGCCGGAATCGCAGGTCTTGTTTAATGACTATTTGGGCAATTATTTGGCTAGTTATTTTAATAGCCATCTTTATTGGAACATATTTATTAAATAAACACACACCAAAACCAGAAGGGTGTGAAGATATGAGTGAATGTGTGGGCTGCAATAACATTGCTTGTTCTCATCACAGTGCTCATCATAAGGAGGAAGTCAAAGATGCAAATTAGTGCTATTTTAGCATTGCTTGTTATTGGAGCTGTACTTGGATGTGTTTTAGGTATAGCGAATCAATATCTTCGTGTTGAAGAAGATAACCGTATCAGCGATGTTACAGAAATGTTGCCAGGTGCCAATTGTGGTGGTTGTGGTTATCCAGGATGTGCTGGTTTTGCTGGTGCTTTGGTTGAAGGAGAAGCATCAAAAGTGTCTGCCTGTGTTGTCAGCAATCAGGAAACAAGAGAAAAAATTGCAAATTATTTAAATGAAACACCTGGACCAGATGGAAAAACAGTAAACGTTTCAATTTAAATGTTTGATATGGAAATTGACTATGAAGTGTCAATTTCCTTTTTTTTATATTTTTGTTTTGAGTGATCATTTTAAAAATACTGGACTTCTTATATATTAATGCTTTACATTCAAAAAAATGTGTATTATAATACTGTTCGTAACCGAACAATGGAGGTGGTACGATGTTTAGAGATCCAATTGGATATCGTATTAAAACATTAAGCAATTTAATGAAAAGAAATATGGATAAACATTTGGGACCCCAACATGATAGAGCGACAATGATGCAAACATGGATCATTGGTTTTATTCAATTAAGAGACAGTGAAGGCAAGGATACTTTTCAAAAGGATATTGAAGAGGAATTTTCTATTAATCGTTCAACGACTTCTGAAATGCTGACCTTGATGAATAAGAGGGGGTTGATTGAACGTGTTCCTGTAGATTATGATGGACGTTTGAAAAAAATTGTTTTAACCAAAAAAAGTTTAGAGATTCATGAATGGATTAATCAGGCTATGATGCAACTTCATGATAAATTAACTGATGGTTTAACAACTCAACAAATTGAAACATTTATAGATGTTGCGGATCATATGATTCAAAATATGTCTAAAAATGAACAGGAATCTACAGATTAGCAATCGTGTTGGTTACAAATCTTTAAAGAAGGGGTGGTTATATGGTTATTAAAACATTGATGAAACAAATCAAACAATATAAAAAAGATTCTTTTTTAACAATGTTTTTTGTTATCGTCGAAGTTATTTTGGAGATTTTGATTCCTTTGTTAATGGCAAGAATTATTGATTTAGGAATTGAAGCTGGAAATATTAATGCTGTATATAAATATGGATTTATCATGTTTATTATTGCAATTGGAACTTTATCAACTGGTTTTTTAGCTGGGAAATATGCCGCAAAGGCTTCAACAGGATTTGCTGCTAACTTAAGAGATGGAATGTATACAAATATTCAATCATTTTCATTCTCTAATATAGATAAATATAGTACTGCTGGACTTGTTACACGTTTAACAACAGATGTGACGAATGTTCAGATGGCTTATCAGATGATTATTCGTATGTGTATTCGTGCACCAATGAACTTAATTTGTGCCCTGACAATGGCTTTTATGATTAATCATGAATTAAGTTTGATTTTTGTTGGAGCAATGGGATTCTTAATTATTGTTTTAGGATTTATCATGATTACAGCGACACGTTATTTTAATCAGGTCTTTCCTAAATATGATGATTTAAATGAAAGTGTTCAAGAAAATGTTGTCGCTATTCGTGTTGTCAAATCATTCGTCAGAGAAAAATATGAAAATGAAAAATTTAAAAGAGCTGCACAAAATATCTATCGTTTATTTGTAAAGGCTGAATCTGTATTGGCTTTAAACAACCCTGCTATGATGACAGCTGTTTATGGATGTATTTTACTTTTATCATGGTTAGGAGCAAAGAGTGTTGTTGGTGGAACTCTAACAACAGGAGAATTGACGACATTATTTAGTTATATCATGAATATTTTGATGTCATTAATGATGTTATCTATGGCATTTGTTATGATCACAATGTCATTTGCTTCAGCAAGACGTATTGCCGAAGTTTTAAATGAAAAATCAGATTTGGTTTCTCCTGAAAATGCCTTAAAAACAGTGAAAAGTGGATCTGTCACTTTTGATCATGTGACTTTTTCTTATAAACATGGAACAGGTGAACCAGTACTTAGAGATATTGATATCCACATTCACTCTGGTGAAACAATTGGAATTATTGGTGGAACTGGAAGTGCTAAGAGTACACTTGTCAGCTTAATCAGTCGTCTTTATGATGTTGATCGAGGAAGTGTTATTGTTGGTGGTGAAGACGTTAGAAAATATGATTTGGAAGTATTAAGAAATGAAGTAGCTGTTGTTTTACAAAACAATGTCTTATTCAGTGGAACTATTTTACAGAACTTAAGATGGGGAAATGAAAATGCGACTTTAGAAGAATGTCAGGAAGCATGTCGTCTGGCTTGTGCTGATGATTTTATTCAAGATTTCCCTGATAAGTATAATACTTATATTGAACAAGGTGGAACAAATGTTTCTGGTGGACAAAAACAACGTTTATGTATTGCCAGAGCATTGTTAAAGAAACCAAAAATATTAATTCTGGATGATTCAACAAGTGCTGTTGATACTGCGACTGATGCAAGTATTCAAAAATCATTTGAAGAACGTATTCCAGATACGACAAAAATTATTATTTCACAGCGTGTATCAAGTGTGCAAAATGCAGATCGTATTATTGTATTAAATGATGGTGTTATTGATGATTTTGATACACATGAAAATTTATTAAAAACAAGTGGTATTTATCGTACAATATATGAAACACAGACAAAAGGAAAGGAGGAAGCATAATATGAAAAAACAAAATGTTTTAGCACGTCTTTTAAAGAAAGTCTTTAAACGTTATGGTTTGGCTATAGTTATTGTTTTAATATGTATTATTGGACAGGCCATTTGTAGTGTACAGGGCCAAGTATTCCAACAAAGATTAATTGATGATTATATTATGCCTTTAATAGGGCAGCCTTCTCCTGATTTTTCTGGATTGTTTTCTGCTCTTTCTGTTATGGCTTGTTTCTTTTTGGCAGGAATTGTTTTTGCTTATGCCTATAACCGTATTATGGTTACTGTTACACAAGGTTTCTTACGTGATTTACGTGTAGAAATGTTTGAACACATGGAATCATTACCAATTCGTTATTTTGATAGAACAACTCACGGAGATATTATGTCTGTTTATACAAATGACATTGATACTTTAAGACAATTAATTAGTCAATCTATTCCACAGTTTACTTCAAGTGCTATTACAATTATGACTGTTCTTATATCAATGTTAATGTTAAATGTGACTTTAACATTAATAAGTGTCATTATGGTTTGTATTATTCTCTTTGTTTCACGTTCTATTGGAAGACGTTCAGCAAAATATTTTATTAAACAACAAGAAACATTAGGAAAAGTCAATGGTTATATTGAAGAAATGATTTCTGGACAAAAAGTTGTTAAAGTGTTTAACCATGAAGAAAAAGCTATTGAAGGTTTTAGAGATATTAACGAAGAATTACGTCAAAGTTCATATCAAGCTAATAAATTTGCCAATGTTTTAATGCCAGTTACCATTCAGGCAGGAAATATGTCATATATTTTATGTGCGGTGATTGGAGCTGTTTTGGCATTATCTGGTTTTGATTCTTCATTAACAATTGGAACACTTGTTGCATTTATGACATTGAATAGAAGTTTTAATAACCCAATTGGACAAGTGTCTATGCAAATCAATTCTATCGCTATGGCACAAGCTGGAGCGAAACGTATTTTTGAATTGCTAGATCAGGAAAAAGAAGTAGATGAAGGTATCGTGACATTATGTCGTGTAGAATTTGTTGATGGAAAAATGGTGGAAACTGATAAAAGAACAGGACATTGGGCATGGCGTCATCCAAGAGCAAACGGTGAAGTAGAATTGGTTGAAATGAAAGGTGACTTGAAATTAGAAAATGTCAACTTTGGTTATTTTGATGATCATATGGTTTTACATGATATTGATGTATTTGCTAATCCTGGTGAAAAAATTGCTTTTGTTGGAGCAACTGGTGCCGGTAAAACAACTATTACAAACTTAATTAATCGTTTTTATGATATTCAAAGTGGAACGATTACTTATGATGGTATTGATATCAAATTAATTAAGAAAGATGATTTACGTCGCTCATTAGGTGTCGTATTGCAAGATACACACTTATTTACAGGAACTGTTATGGATAACATTCGCTATGGACGTTTAGATGCGACTGATGAAGAATGTATTGAAGCTGCTAAACTTGCTAATGCAGATGCTTTTATCAAACATCTACCTGATGGTTATGATACAATGTTAACTGGAGATGGAGCGAATCTTTCTCAAGGGCAAAGACAATTGATTGCGATTGCTCGTGCTGCAGTTGCGAATCCTCCTGCTTTAATCTTAGATGAAGCTACTTCATCTATTGATACAAGAACAGAAACTCTTGTTCAAAAGGGTATGGATGGATTAATGGAAGGAAGAACAACATTAGTTATTGCTCATAGATTATCTACAATTAAAAATAGTGATTGTATTATGGTTCTTGAACATGGTCATATCATTGAAAGAGGTAACCATGAAACATTGATGAAACAAAAAGGTAAATATTATCAATTGTATACAGGAGCTATTGAAATGGATTAAGGTCGTCAGACCTTTTTCTTTTTAAGCACATTCGTTGTAAAAATAAGAAGTCTATGTTAAACTCTGTATGTAATCAAAAAAAGAAAACTATAATAAAATAAAGGAGGGCATTTTATGTCAGAAGTTTTACATGTTAACAGTCAGGAATTTGAAAATGTTATTGCTCAAAATGATGTTGTTTTTGTAGATTTTTTTGCAAACTGGTGTGGACCATGCAAAATGTTGGCTCCAAGTATTGATAAATTGGCACAGGAACATCCTGAAGTCAAAGTTGTGAAAGTAGATGTAGATCAAGAACCTTCTCTTGCAATGCAATTTGGTGTACAATCTATTCCAACATTGATAACTTTTAAAAAAGGACAAGCTGTCAATCGTCAATTAGGATTTGTTCCTTATGAAACTTTAGAAAATATGTTGAAATAAAAAATATCTCCTAGATTTTTTCTGGGAGATATTTTTTAAGTCTTTTTTGTCCTTCGTCTGATAAAACAATATCTGTTTCAGCAAAGTATTGAGCTAAGACATCAGCGTCTTTAAGAATCTCACTATATGCATCATCAACTTTATCTTTTTCACTATGTCTAGCAATGGCTTGTTGAATAATAGCTTTTTCATCATCCTGAAATTCACTTAAAATACTACTGATCCATTCACTACATCTTAGACCATGCTGGAATGAGGAATGTTGAGTGAATTGAATGTAGTCATGAAATAATCCAATGATGCCTGCAAGTTCAACATCTAAGTGATGTTCTAAGGCAAGTTTCTGACATAAAGTAGAGACTTGAATGCTGTGTAGTAAAGCTTTTTGCTTATAAATACCATGACATTGTTCTTCAATATGTGTAAAGAAATAGTCTTTTAATGTTTCATAACGATTCATCTTCTTAACCCCTTTGGATATAAGTTTTTAGCTAAGCCTTGACTTTCTTTATAAAAAGAAAGAGGATAATCTTCTACAAAAATGACACCATAACCTTTGTGGTTTGATCCCTGGATGGCTTCTCCATGCAAATACTGTTTGATTTCATCATCATTTTCATGAAAACGATAAAACTGTTTGACGTCTTTTTGAGTTAATGTTAAAGCTAAAGCAAGACTTGGTTCAAATCTGTTTTTCTTACATTCCCCTAGATAAAGTCCATTGCGTAAAACACGTATTCCTTGTAAATCAGGGAATTGAGGCATGAGAGCATAAATATGATTATGATTGTCATAAAGATAATCAGGAGTAGGAATGTTGAGATATTTCTGATAAAATTCATCAACCAGTTTTTGATTTTGTTTAGAAATATGAGGTTTCATAGGCTTGTATTTTTTAGATACAGACTGACCATTTTTTTGAATGCAGGCAATGAAATGTCCCTCGCCCTGATAATGATGCGGATATAAACGAACAACTCCATCTAGTCCAATGCCATTAGCCATTCCATGACTTCTTTTGAGTGGCTTTAAACAACAATCATAACGTTCAAGAATATATTTGATCTGTTCTTCATTTTCTTTTGTATTATATGTACAGGTAGAATAAATCAGTGTCCCTCCAGGCTTTAACAATTGCATCGCCTGATCAATCAATTGTCGTTGAATATAGGCACATTCCTTTACTTTTTCAGGGGACCATGTTGTGATAGCTTGTTCATCTTTTCTAAACATTCCTTCACCACTACAAGGTGCATCTAAAATGATTTTATCAAAAAATTCAGGAAGAATTTTTGTAAATTGAATAGGATCACAATTGGTTGCAATGGTATTTTTTAAACCAAACCTTTCAATATTTTCAGAAAGAATTTTGGCACGCAATGTATTGATATCATTGGTAATCATTAAGCCTTGAGGACCTAATCGACTAGCCACTGCACAGCTCTTTCCTCCTGGAGCGCCACACATATCTAAGATATAATCATCTTTTTGAATGTCTAAAAAATGAGCAACAAGCATGGCACTTGGTTCTTGAATATAATACAAACCACAAGAGAAAAAAGGAGATTTTCCTAGTGGGTATTTTTCATAATCAAAATAATATCCATCTGGTACAACTGGATGAGGAGAAATAGCATCCTGATTGAAATAATGTAAACAATCCTTTTTTAAAGGATTTAAATAAAAAGCTTTAACAGGAGGCTTTTGTAATGATTGTATAAAATCATCATATTCATCTTTTAATATTGTTTTCATTTCATTTTTAAATAATTCATTCATTTTGTTCACCAATGCTATTATACAAGTGAAAAATGTCTATGTAAACTAGAAAAGATATGTTAAAATAAGAAACGGTGATGGTATGAAAAGGTGTCAATGGGCTTATAATGAGCGTTTAATCGCTTATCATGATCATATATGGGGTATTCCTCAACATGATGAAACGCAATTATATAAAATGTTAGTTTTAGAAGGTTTACAGGCAGGACTGAGCTGGGATATTATTTTAAAAAAAGAAGAATTATATGATAAGGCTCTTGATCATTTTGATTATCATCGCATTGCCTTATATGATTCAAAAAAATATGATGAGTTAATGCGAACAGAAGGATTAATCAAAAATCGTTTAAAAATGAAGGCAATTATAACGAATGCCAAAGCTTTTCTTGAAATTCAAAAACAATATGGAAGTTTTGATTCTTTTATATGGTCTTATGTTGATTTTCAACCGGTTCAACATCATTATCAGACATCACAGGATGTTCCATCAAGTGATGAACTATCTACACAAATTTCTAAAGATTTAAAAAAACATGGTTTTTGTTTTGTTGGTCCAACAATTATATATAGTTATTTGCAGGCTATTGGTATATATAATGATCATGAAATAAATTGCGATTTTTATTGATTTTTAAAAAGATATGTAATATAATAAATAAGCAATTTGATTTGCCTGAGTGGCGAAACTGGTATACGCACAGCACTCAAAATGCTGCGACCTATGTCATGTCGGTTCGAGTCCGACCTCAGGCACCAATTGAATACAAAATCATGGAAAAGATTTCTTTTTCATTAACATGAAGGTATCGAACAAGATAAAGAATTTTGTTCGATATTTTTTTATGGCTCAGGACATATTTTTATACACAAGATGATGAATTAGTTTGACTGATAGCTATTTCAAGGATTTTTGCGTGATAGATTTTCATATAAAATTCGACAGGATAAAAGAAAAAATGACTATATTTGATAATATTCTTGCAAAAAAATGACGAAAAAGTGAAGAAAATAGATCAAAAACATATGTTATTCTATGAATATTTTGGAAATATTGTAAAATAAAATCAGGAGGTGTAAAAATATGTTAGAAAATCATATTTTTGAATGTGTTGATCATATTTATGATGATATTATTTTAAATGGATCTGATGAATTAAAAGATATTATTCGTCAATTTGAAGATGTAGCAGGAGATGAAAGTCCTTATTTTTTAAAGAAAGGTATTATGTTAGCCATGACATTATGTTTGAATCAGCTTCAATTTCAGGATGAATTGTTTGAAGGTGTTTTACAGGAATATTTAGAACATATGATGGAAGCCATTCCTGAAATGAAGAAAACAGTCATATGTCGTATTGTGGTTAGAGAGTTAGAAAAGTATATTCATCGCCAGGTACGTATCCCTTATCATATGCCTTTAGATGAATTGGCATATTATATATTAACCATGTTTCAGGCAGAGGGTACTCATCTTTTTACATTTATAACTGATCAGGGAAAATTTGGTTGTGATCAATGTGATGAAGAAATGTTAGATGATTATGCATCAGATGTTTTCTTAGATGAACTAGATTTGAAAAAGGGAGATACTTTTTCGTTATGGTATGATTTTGGTGATGATTATATATTTGATATTCAGATTCAAGATATTGAACAACACCCAAATGTACAAACTCTTCATGATATAGAAATTATGGCTGGAGAAGGCTTTGGTATTTGGGAAGATGAACATTCACTTTTGGATATGTATTATCATGATAGACAAGCTTTCGTTGAGCATATTCAAGATTTAGGTTTGAATTTGGATGACTTTATTTTTGAAGAATTTGATGTAGATACTGCAAATGGTGCTTTATTTGATGATTATGAATTTTTAAAACATGCTTATATGTATGATGAATATGAAATGTAATGGTTTGTGTTTTTGAATGGAGACTATAAAAACGTGATTTGAGGATGGAAAATAAAGATAAAATAGATATTCTGTTGATATTGAAAAAAATATTTGACAATATAAAAAAGCTTGTTATAATGTATTAGTGCAATAAATGATAGCAGCACATAGAGGGTTAGCCCATGCGTTTGTGACAAAGGGATGTAGAGTATCTTGCTGCAAAGAGAAATACTTAGTACAAACACACCCTAACTGATCTATGCATGTTATTGTTTTATGCCAAATAAAACAATAGGAGGAAAGAAAATGTCACGTTATACTGGACCACAATGGAAAAAATCTAGACGTTTAGGTTTTTCAACATTAGAAACTGGTAGAGAATTAGCAAGAAGACCATATGCACCTGGTCAACATGGTCAAAAAAGAAAGAAATTAACAGAATATGGATTACAATTAGCTGAAAAACAAAAAGTAAGACATATGTATGGAGTTAATGAAAAACAATTCCATAACACATTCAAAAGAGCTGGAAAAATGGAAGGAGTTACTGGTTACAATTTCTTCTGTTTACTAGAATCTAGATTGGATAATATTGTTTATAGATTAGGTTTTGCAACAACAAGAAGACAAGCAAGACAGTTAGTTAACCATGGACATATTTTATTAAATGGAGTTAAAACTGATATCGCTTCTTGTCAAGTTAAAGTTGGAGATGTTATTTCTGTAAAAGAACGTTCTCGTTCATTAGAAATTATCAAAAACGCTTTAGCTTCTCAAACACATGTACCAGGATTTGTTGAAGTTGATGCTGATAAAATGGAAGGTAAATTTATCAGATTACCTGAAAGATCAGAATTAAATCAAGAAATCAATGAATCACTTATCGTTGAATACTACAACCGTTTAGGATAAGATGATCAATATCAAAGTATTGGACAGTTATTTTGTTCAATACTTTTTTCTTTTGATGGCAGTATATCTCTTGTCTATGTAGGATTTTGGAAAAAGATGATGAAATACCTTTCTATTTATGATAAAATAAAACTTAGGAAAAGAGAGGAATTTTAAATGATGGATAATATTATGAGATTGATTGAACAAATAGGTATACGTAATCTCATTTTTATAGGTATAGGTATTGTTGCGCTTGTAATACTACTTTTATTTTATAGGGGAATGAGATTAAGAAAATATAGGAAATTAATTGTGGATGTAGAAAATCGCATGAATGGCATTAAATCACTGCCATTACAATATCGTTTAGGAAGAGTCCACAGTATTTCTAAAAATATGCCAGAGGTTCTGGAAAAATATGAAGAATATGCACAGGAATTTGAACGTATTACAGATTATCAGAAAAATCAATTAGGTGTATTGGTTAATGAAGTAGATGAACAGCTTTTTTATGGTAAACTTAGAAAAATATCTTCTAAAATGAAAGAATTAGAAAGCATGCTGAAAATCTATGAAGATGATTCTCAAGCTTTACTGGCAAAAATTGAAGAGATTACTGAAATTGAGAATGTTCAAAGAGTTGAAATTATTCGTGTGAAAGAAAAGTATCGACAATTGATAGATCGCTATGAAACAATTCGTTTTAAAGTGGAAGATTTTGTTAAGGGCATTAAAAATATTTTTAATAATCTTGATGATTCTTTTGTAAAGCTTGAAGATATGATGAATAATCAGAGGTTTGAAGATGCAAAAAATTTAACACAGGATATTGATAAAAAAGTAGACTGGTTAAATGCCCGATTACAGGAGTTACCTGATTATATCGCTATTGTCAGACAGTATATTCCTAAAAAGATTCATTATTTGGATAATTTGATTAAAGATATGTCTAATGGAGAATTTGCGTTAGAAAAGTTAAATGTATCTGCACGTTATCAGGCCATCCAATCCACTTTAGAAACAACAACTCAACATATTCAACAATTACAATTAGAAAATGTTGGCGAAGTCTTACAGAAATTAGTTGATGATATTGATGCTATTATTAAAGATTTAGAAGTCGAAAAACAATCATATGATGATTTTAAAACAAAATGGGATGAATCTTATACAGTTATTACTCAGATTTATGATCAGTATAAACAAGCTTTAATTGATCAAAATCGTATTGAAAATTTATATTTGATTAATGAAGATTATGTTGATATTCAAGAAAAATATAAGGACTTTGATCAGATTTTAAGAGAATCTTATGATTTAGAAGAAGAAATGAATGCAGGTGATTTTTCTTACTTACAAATGATTGATAAAGTTGAAAAGATAAAAAATGCAGCTTTAACTCATCAGGATGACTTAAATTCATTCTTTGCATTTCGTGATCATTTATATTTACAGGAACAGCGTGCTATTGATGAGTTAGAAAATATTAATATTGTATTATTGGAAATCAAATCTGAAATTAAGAATAAACACTTACCTATGATCAATGAATCTTACAAAGATTATATTCAAGATTCATACGATAAAGCAGCACAGATTCAAGCCTATCGTATGCACCGTCCAGTGGAATTATCTGAATTATCTAAACGTGTTGATAGTGCAAGAGATATTATTTATAAATTATATGATAATGTCCATAACTTAATTGTCACAGCTGAAATGGTTGAAGAAGCTATTGTTTTTGGAAATCGTTATCGTTCTACTTTTTTAGAGGTGAATACTGAATTAACAAAGGCAGAAGTCTTATTTAGAAATGGTGAATACACAAAAGCTCTATCAACTGCAGTAGATATTATTGAAAAGATTCAGCCAGGTTCATATGAAAATTTAATTCAAAAAACAAGCGAAAAGTCCTAATTTGGACTTTTTTAGTGGCTTTTTCTTAATAAAAATGGTATATATACATATAATGAACTATGGAGGAAAGATATGATTTATTTAGATTATGTATCAACAACACCATTGAACCAAGAAGTGAATCATATGTATCAGTCATTATTAAATGATTATTTTGCTAATGCTGATTCGTTATATTCTTTAGGATTAAAAACAAGTGCTTTAATGGAAAAATCAAGAGAATTAACAGCACAATTATTACATGTTTTACCAGAAGAAATTATTTTTACAAGTGGTGCCAGTGAATCTAATAGTGCAGCTATTAAAGGATGTGCTTTTCAATATCAAAATAGAGGAAAACATATCATTACAACTGCAGTAGAACATTCCAGTGTTTATCAGTCATGTATTCAATTAAGAGATGTCTTTGGTTTTGAAGTTGATTTTATATCAGTAGATGTTTCAGGAAATCTTGATTTAAAACAGCTGGAAGAAGCAATCAGACCAGATACAATTTTAATCACGATGATGTATGTGAATAATGAAGTGGGAATGGTTTTTCCTATTGAAAAGGTTTATCAGATGATTCAAAAGATCAATCCAAAAATAAAATTACATGTCGATATGGTACAGGCTTTAGGAAAGATGCCTATTGATCTCACTCATGTAGATTTAGCGAGTTTTTCAGCACATAAAATTTATGGATTAAAAGGAAGTGGTGTTTTATATAAAAAAACATCTACGTCATTAGTTCCATTAATTAATGGTGGTCAGCAGGAACATCAATTGCGTGGAGGAACATCTAATACAGCTACACATACAATGTTTGCGAAAACATTAAGATTAGCTCTAGAAAATTTAGAACAGAAATATCAATACGTGACTTCTTTGAATCATTATATAAGAGAACAGCTCACTCAGATACCTGATATTGTCATCAATACACCTAGTGAGCATGTTTCACCATATATTCTCAATTTTTCATGTGTAGGGTATAAACCAGAAGTGATTTTACATGCTTTAGAAATGTATGAATGTTATGTATCAACCAAAAGTACCTGTTCATCTCATAAAAATGATATTTCAAGAACATTACAGGCGATGGGAATTCGAGAAGATATTGCTAAAAGTGCGATTCGTATTAGTTTTTCTCATCATACGACACAAGATGAATTAGATGAATTTTTATTTTATTTAAAGAAAACTTTAAAAACTATTAAGAAACAGAGGTAATTGTCAATGGAATGTAGTCATATTTTAGTCAGATTTGGAGAACTCACAACAAAAGGGAAAAATCGTAAACTTTTTATTCGTAAATTAACACAGAATACAAAGGAAATATTAAAAGAGTTTTCACATTTAAGATATGAAATGTCTTTTGATCGTTTATATATTATGTTAAATAATGAAGATCCAGAGGCTGTATGTCAGAAGTTACAGACAGTCTTTGGCATTCACTCTTTTTCGGTTTGTTATAAAGTGGAAAGTGATTTAGAAAAAATAAAAGAAGTATGTCTACAGATTGTAGAGAAAAATGAAGGGCATACTTTTAAAATCAAAACAAAGCGTAATGATAAGGATTATCCACTTCACTCACATGATATCAATACGGCTATTGCTGGATATATTTTTCATCATACATCAAAAGAGTTAAAAGTAGATGTCCATCATCCAGAAATATTAATACAAGTTGAATTACGTAAAGAATGTACCTATGTTATGGATAATGTGATTCAAGGTGCTGGTGGTTATCCTGTTGGTATTGGTGGAAAAGCTTTATTGATGTTATCAGGTGGGATTGATTCACCAGTTGCCGGATATTTAACATTAAAACGTGGCGTTGATATTGAATGTATTCACTATGCTTCACCGCCATATACAAATGAATTGGCAAGAGAAAAAGTATTAGATCTTGTTGATGTTTTAAGACATTATACTCATGGAAAAATCACTGTACATATTATACCTTTTACAGATTTGCAGTTAGCTGTATATGATCATTGTGATGAAAGTTATGCGATGACAATTATGCGTAGAATGATGTATCGAATTGCTGAAGGCGTGGCACATCAAAATCAATGTTTAGCATTAGTGAATGGTGAAAGCATTGGACAAGTGGCTTCTCAAACTTTAGAAAGTATGTCTGTTATTAATGAAGTGATTCATATGCCAGTTATTAGACCAGTTGCTTGTATGGATAAATTAGAAATTATTGATATTGCTCAAAAAATTGGAACATATGATATTTCTATTCGACCACATGAAGACTGCTGTACAATTTTTACACCAAAGCAGCCTGCTACAAAACCAAAAAGCTATAAAGCTGAAGCATTGGAAGAAACATGGGATTATCAAACGATGATTAATGAATGCATTGAACAATGTGAAACAATTGTTATTGATGATCATTATAAAGAAGTAGAGAATTTGTTTTAATGAATGATGAAATTTGGGATTTGTATACGCAGGATCGAGTAAAAACAAATCAAAAGATGATGAGAAGCGAGAAGATTCCTTCTCATCTTTATCATCTTGCTGTTCATATTTGCCTTTTTAATGATCGAGATGAAATGTTGATACAACAAAGATTTAAGAAAAGAAAAACATGGTCAGGATTATGGGATATGAGTGATGGTGATAGTGCATTGATGAATGAAACGAGTTATATGGCAGCTGAAAGAGAAGTTTATGAAGAATTAGGTATTCAATTATCTTTAAAAGATATAAGACTTTTTTGACAATTCATTTTGATCAAGATCTTGATGATATTTATCTTATCCGTTATCTTGTCAATATTCAAAATTTAGTTATACAAGATGAAGAAGTACAAAATGTGAAATGGGCAAGTCTTGAAGACATAACAAATCTTTTGAAACAAGAAAAATTCGTTCCATATCATCAAAATCTTATATCATTATATTTTGAAATGAAAAATAAACGTGGAGCACAAAGATTATAAATACAAAAAGTTTTATTTATTTTGAATATATATGATGTTTTGTTAATTTATAACCGATTATTCAAGTCAGGTTGCTATGTTGAAAGGAAATCTTATATGCAAAAGTTATTAAAAGATATATCGACTCAATTTCATTTGCTACCTAAATGGAAACAAAGAATATCATGGTGGTATGTTATCTCGGTAAGTTTGATTTTAGTACAATATTTCATCAATCGTCAATTAGATATTCATACATATTTTCACCCATTTATAAGTATAATGATTAATATACTTGTGATTATAGATATTTTTCTTATACCTGTTATTCTTGTGGTTATAGAGATATTAAGTGAAAAAATGAATTTATTACTTAAATTGATTCAAATCTTTTTATCAATTGCAGGGGTAGGTATAATAACACTTATCTTATCTATGATGTTCTTTATGACGAATAAATCTGCAATCAGTAGTAATACTGTAAATATTTCTTTTAGTAATAATAAAGTTTATATTGAAAATGGTGTGTGGCTAGAGAGTAGAAATCATATTGATGTATATCAAATTGAAAATTTAATTTTTATAAAAAAGATTAGCAGTTACTAATGAATAAAAGTTTTAATTGAGATATCTTGATGATTTGGTAAAATTATTTTATAATATTTCAATCTCGTTAATTGTCATAAAATATCAAATATAATATATTAAATTGACAGGAACATTTAATAAAAATGAGTATGATGTCAGTCATATTCTTTTTAAAAAGAGAGTTTACAAAATTTTTTTAAAATAAATGAATAATTTTGTCACCTTGACACAAACTAATTGTGTCAGGAGGTGAAAGCAATGAACTCAAAGAATTCAAAAAATAGATTAGTTGTTCCTGGTGCTCAAAATGCAATTGATCAAATGAAATACGAAATCGCTAATGAATTTGGTGTTAATCTTGGACCTGATGCAACATCTCGTGCTAACGGATCTGTTGGTGGTGAAATCACTAAGAGATTAGTTGAAATGGGACAAAATCAGATGGCAGGTAGACAATCTCAAAATCGTTAAGCTATTATAAAAAATCCTAGTCATAATCTTTATTATGAGTAGGGTTTTTTCATTTTTGATAAAAAGTGTATTCGCTTTCAAATTTTTGTTGAGTTTATTCTACAATTTATGTACAATAAATATATGTTATGTATTGTAGGAGGAATAAAAATATGACAAAAATTATGGCAGTCAATGCAGGAAGTTCATCTTTAAAATTTCAATTATTTGAAATGCCTGAAGAAACAGTCATTACATCAGGAATTGTAGAAAGAATTGGGATGGATGATGGTATTTTTACAATAAAATATAATGGAGAAAAAAAGACAACGACATGTCCGATTCCTGATCATCAGGTCGCTGTAGAAATGCTTTTAAAAGCATTGGTTGATGAAGGAGTCGTGACAGAATTAAAAGAAATAGATGCTGTTGGACATCGTATTGTTCATGGTGGAGAATATTTTAGTGATAGTGCTGTTGTTGATGATGATGTTGTCGCAAAGGTTGAAGAACTTTGTGAATTAGCGCCTTTACATAATCCAGCACATCTAATTGGATATCGTGCATTTAAAGCAGAATTACCTAATGTACAGCATGTCTTTACTTTTGATACAGCTTTTCATCAAAGTTTAGATAAAGAAAGATATTTATATCCATTACCATTAGAATATTACACAGATTTAAAAGTGAGACGTTATGGAGCACATGGAACAAGCCATAAATATGTTTCTGAACAAGTGATTGATATGTTAGGAAATCCAACTGAATCACGTGTTATTGTTTGTCATTTAGGTAATGGTGCAAGTATTTCAGCAGTATTAAATGGAAAATGTATTGATACATCTATGGGATTCACACCACTTGCAGGAGTTATGATGGGAACACGTTGTGGAGATGTTGATCCATCTATTATGCCTTATTTATGTAAGAAATTAAATAAAACACCAGATGAAGTCTTAGAAATTTATAATAAGAAATCTGGTATGCTTGGTATTTCAGGAATTTCATCAGATTCTCGTGATATTGAAAATGCTTTATTTAAAGAAGGTGATGATAGAGCATTATTAACAAGTTTATTATATGCAAGAATTGTTTCTAAATATATTGGAGCTTATTATGCTGAACTTGGTGGATGCGATGCGATTGCCTTTACAGCTGGTGTAGGTGAAAATGCAGCTTATTTAAGACGTTTGATTATTGATGATGTTTCAAAAGCTTTTGGTGTCTTCTTGGATGAAAAACTAAATGCTGTGAGAAGTGATGAAAATAGAGTGATTTCTCATCAGTTCTCACAAATTAAAGTTATGGTTATTCCAACAAATGAAGAAGTTATGATTGCAAGAGATACAGTCAGATTATTAGGGCTATAAGAGAGTTGAATGATCAACTCTTTTTTATTATGGTTATTTTGATATAGAAGAATAAATCTTTTATAAGTTCATATTTATGTGATAATATGGTATTATGATAAACAAAGGTGATGAGAAATGGATAAAATATTAAGAATTAGAAAAGAGTTTGATCAGGTTATTATATATAGACATGTGAATCCTGATTTAGATGCATTTGGTTCACAACTGGGAATGTATTGGACATTAAAATCAATCTATCCACAAAAAAATATTGTTTTAGCTGGTGAAATGAACAGTGATTTATTAAAGTATTATCCTTCTTTTGAAATGGGTGAAATCAAAAAAGGTTATACTTTAGGAATTGTTTTAGATACAGCCAATCGTGAACGTATTGATGGGGATATATCTGTGTGTGATCAGATACTAAAGATTGATCATCATATAGTTGTAGATTCATATGGTGATATTAATATTGAAGATGAAAAAGCTTCTTCATGCAGTGAAATTGTAACTTTATTAATGAAACGCGGGAAAGCTCAAATCCCATTAGAAGCTGCCAATGCTTTGTATTTAGGAATTATTGGAGATAGCAATCGCTTTTTATATCATTCGACATCTCAAAAAACTTTTGAAGCAGCTTCTTATCTATTGGATATGGGAATTGATATTGAAAAATTATATCAGAAGCTTTATATGCGTACAAAACAGGATTTAGAAATTACAAAATTTATTTATAATCATTATCAGGAAGATGGTCATATCGCATGGTATTATTTGAGTGATGAAAATTTAAAAGCATTACAGATGAGTCGAGAACAAGGGTCTTCTTATGTTAATGTGTTAGCTAATTTTGAAGAGTATTCTGTATGGATGGCTGTGACTCAAAATAAAAAAGACAACAACTATCGTGTGAGTATCAGAAGTCGTGGTATTCCTGTTAATGAAGTGGCAGCGCTTTTCCATGGTGGTGGACATGCTTATGCTGCAGGAGCAACTCTTCAATCATTAGATGAATTGGAAGAACTTATTGAAAAATTAAAGGAGAAAATCAATGGAAAATATATTTGAAAAGTTTTTTACAAGAATGACAGAAAATAGGCAACGTCAATTTTTTCAACAACGTCAGCCCCAAAAAGGCGGGACAATAAAGGCATTGGTCATTGTTTTGATTGTTTTTTTGATTGTTGAATACTTTGTTTTGATTCCTATTAATTTGAGATCGCCTGATTTTGTTTTCTTTTTCAGTATTCTGCTTGTTATTTTTATAGCATTAAGAAGTTTATTTCAGGCTTCATTTGATAAAGTAAATAAGATACTTAGTGTAGTGATTGCGTTATTGCTAGTTTATGTCTTTGCTGGACAATTAATCAGTTCACCTCTCTTTTTTGCATCAAGTTATCAAAAACAATTAGATGTTGATAAAAATGCTGATTTCTATAAAGATAATCCTAAAGTGAATTATCAGTCAATTCCTGTTGTTGATAAAGAGAGTGCTGAACGTTTAGGAGATCGTAAAATGGGTGAAATTGTCGATTACGTTTCACAATTTGAAGTTGATAATGATTATGTTCAAATCAATTATCAGGATAAACCTTACAGAGTCACAACATTATCATATAGTGATTTGATTAAATGGTTTACGAATCATCGTGAGGGATTACCTGCCTATATTCGCGTAGATATGGTGACACAGGAAAGTGAAGTTGTTCGTTTAGATGAAGGAATGAAATATTCTCATTCTGATTTATTCTTTAGAAATATTGATCGTCATTTACGTGTTCACTATCCAACTAAAATGTTTGAAACACCTTCATTTGAAATTGATGATGATGGACATCCATATTGGGTAGCACCGACTTATACTTATAAAATTGGTTTATTTGGTGGTAAAGATATCACAGGTGCAGTGTTAGTTGATGCTGTGAGTGGTGACTGTCAATATTATGATATTCAAGATGTTCCAACATGGATTGATCGTGTTTATCCTTCTGAATTGTTAATAGAACAGCTTAATAACTGGGGAAAATATACACACGGTTTCTTTAATACGATTTTCTCTCAAAAAGGTGTTTTAAAACCAACAGACGGATATAATTATATAGCTTTAAATGATGATGTTTATTTATATACAGGTTTAACATCAGTATCTAATGATGCTTCCAATGTAGGATTTGCATTGATTAATATGCGTACGAAAGAAGCCAAATATTATGCGATTAGTGGAGCTGAAGAATTTTCAGCAATGTCTTCTGCTGAAGGAAAAGTTACAGATTTAAAATATACGGCAACATTCCCTATTTTGATTAATGCTGGAGGAGAACCAACATATTTTATGTCTTTAAAAGATAGTGCAGGTCTTGTTAAAAAATATGCGTTTGTCAGTGTTGAAAATTATCAGATTGTTTCAGTTGGTGATAGCGTTGCCGAAGCAGAAAAAGAATATTATGCATTGTTGAAAGATAATGGTAAAACAAATGTTGATTATGATACAGAAAAATTAACAGCTGTTGTCAGTGATATTCATGAAGTTGTTGTTAATGGAAATTCACAATATTATTTCCAGCTTCAAGATTCGAATCAAGTCTTTATTGCACCTATTTCATTAAATGCTCAGTTGCCTTTTGTCAAAGCGGGTGATACAGTGACGATTGAATATGTCAATGATGAATCGACTTCACAAACTGTTTCTTCAATTACGATTCAATAAGGAGGAAGATTATGGGTGAATTATTTCAACGTTTAAAAATGTATGAACCTCTATTTGGGAAATGGAAAATAGATTTTATTGCCATCACTTATACAGATATGGCATGGGTCTATTTGAAAGATGATTATGGCAATGATGCTTTAATGAAAGTGAAAACTTTATTTTGCTTAGAAGAAGATGTGGAAAATGAAGTTTATGAATTGATGAATAAATATGACATCTTGGATTTTCCTGATTTAACACATTCACCTTATTTAGAAGAAGAACATTATTATATTGAAGATGGATCTGAAGCCAAAGGTGTTGATATCTGTTTGTTATCTAGATATTCACTAGAGGAAGATAACGATCAGCTTTTATCTACCAATGAATTGTTTCAATTAGGTCTACAATATATGAATGGACAGGATAGAGTTCAGGATGAATATCGTGCTTATCAATTGTTTGAAAAAGCAGCTTATCATTCACATGCCAAAGCTATTTGTTCACTTGGATATATGAATGAAGTGGGGTTAGGAACAAAAGTCAATAAGGAACAGGCAGTTGCTTTTTATCAGCAGGCTGCTGATTTAGGTGATAGTCTGGCAGCCTGTAATTATGCTTATTGCTGTTTAAAGGGGATAGGCTGTCAAAGCAATTTACAGCAGGCTTTTGAATATTTTGAAAAGTCTGCCCAAGATCAATATCCTCGAGCTGTTTATTATTTGGGAGAATGCTATTGCTTTGGTTATGGAACGCTCAAAGATGAAATGAAAGCCATGACTTATTATAAACAGGCAGTAGATTTAGGATATACACAAGCTAAATATAGCATTGGATATTGCTATGAATATGGTATAGGTGTCGCTAAAGATCTTGAAAAAGCTTTTGTATGGTGCTTGGATGGTGCCAAAGATGGACTACCTGTTGCACAGGTTCAAGTTGGTTTTGCCTATGAAGTTGGTGAAGGTGTTAAACAGGATAGTGAACAGGCTGTGTATTGGTATCAGCAGGCTTCGTCACAAAATTATGCACCTGCTCATTGTTATCTGGCATATTGCTATGAAATGGGAATTGGAACTCCTATTGACTTAAAAAAAGCAAAAGAACTGTATTTACTTAGTGCGAATATGGGATATCCTCGTGCTATGATGGCTTATGGACATATGATTGAAGATGAACATCCTGCATTAGCCTTGGATTATCTTAAGCGTAGTGCGGATTATGGCTATTATCCAGCTATCAATAAGTATGCCTATTATTTGGAAAAAGGAATAGGTATAGAAAAAAATGAAAAGCTGGCATTTGAATATATTCAAAAAGCTGCCAATGATCAAGATGCACAAGCGATGTGTACTTTAGGATACTACTATGAAATGGGCATAGGAACAAAAAAAGATACAGTCAAAGCTTTTGAATATTATCGTCAATCTGCCAAGGCAGGTCATTTACATGGTATGACAAACTGGGGTTATTGTTATGAAACTGGTATTGGAACTGAGCAGGATTTGTCAAAGGCTATAGAGATTTATCAACAAGCTGCTGATTTGGGTTATGATGTGGCGCAATGTAATTTAGGATATTGCTATGAAGTGGGAATTGGGGTAGAACCTGATTTACAAAAAGCCAAAACCTTTTATTTGTTAGCTGCAAAACAAGGACATTTAAGAGCTATGTGTAACTTGGCTTATTTATATGAACAGGGCGTTGACGGTCAACCTGATTATCAGGAAGCTAGAAAATGGTATGAGCAGGCTGCTCAATATCAATATCCTCGTGCACTTTGTTGTTTAGGTTATTTCTATGATGAAGGATTAGGCGTTGATGTTGATTTAGAAAAATCATTTGATTATTATCAACAGGCAGCTAATTTACATGATGGAGCCGCTTTGTGTACTTTAGGCTACTATTATGAAAACGGGATTGGCTGTCAAAAAGATGAACAACAGGCTGTAGAGTGTTATCAAAAATCGGCGGAATCTGGAAACTTGCGTGGTTTAACCAATTTAGGTTGCTGTTATGAACTCGGTATTGGAGTTGAAAAAGATTTATCTCAGGCTATTTCCTGTTATCAACAGGCAGCTGATTTAGGATTTGATGTTGCCCAATGGCGTTTAGGATACTGTTATGAAGATGGTATAGGTGTAGAACAGGACATGTCTAAGGCTATTCAATACTATCAGGAGGCTGCTAAACAAAATAATCCACGTGCTATATGTGGCTTAGGTCTTATTTATGAAGAAGGTCGAGGAGTGCCGGTTGATTTAACGAAAGCTTTTGAATATTATCAACAGGGTGCACAACTAAATGATGAAGTCTGTCAATGTAATTTAGCTTTTTGTTATGAACATGGAATCGGTGTAGAGCAGGATTTTGCTCAGACCAAATATTATTATGAATTATCAGCTCAAAAAGGATATCCAAGAGCTTTATGTAATTTGGGTGTCATGTATGAACTGGGACTAGGATGTCAAAAGGATGAAGAAAAAGCTTTACAGCTATATCATCAAAGTGCAAAGTTTAATTATTCGCCTGCCATTTGCAATGAAGCCTCATGTTATGAAAATGGTATAGGGACAAAGGTCGATTTATCACATGCTTTTGAATTATATTTAAAAGCAGCTAAAAATCAATGGGCTCGAGCTATGTATCATGTTGGTCGTTTCTATGAAGATGGCTTAGGAATTGAAGTGGACATAGAAAAAGCTGTACAATATTATGAATTGGCTGGTCAAAATGGTATAGCAGATGGATATGTCGAAATGGGGAGAATGTATGAATGGGGCATATTGAAACAATCCAATGATCAAGCTATAGAATATTATCAAAAGGCGCTTGATATGCAATCACCACGAGCTTATTATGCACTTGGAAATATGTATAAAGATGGAAAAGGTGTTCAACAGGATTATTCAAAAGCGATTGATTATTTTCAACATGCCGCCAAGATGAATCATGCTTCATCGCTTTATAATCTGGCTGTGCTATATGATTTTGAAGCTGGTAAAGAGTTTGAAGATAAACAAAAAGCAATCACCTATTATCAGCAGGCTGTTGATTGTGGACATGCAGGGGCCATGAATAATCTGGCAGTTTGTTATAAAGAAGGAGATGGTGTCAGCAAAGATTTAAAAAAGGCTTTTGAATTATTTTTAAAAGCTGCCAACCTTAATAATGGACACGCTTATCTCAATCTTGCGAGAGCATATACGTATGGACAAGGAACACAGGTTTCTTTAAAAGATGCTAAATACTGGTGTCAAAAAGCACTGGATGCTCATATTGAGGGGGCAAATGATTTAATGAAAGTGATTAAAAGAAAGTCATTTTTGCATCCTAAAAAGATAAAATAAGGACAACACAGATGTGTTGTTTTTATTATGGAATAAAGTTTGGTATATTTCATAAGGGAATAACAATAAATATAGGAATTCACGCATAATTATGATATAATTACAAAATGAATTGAGGTGGAAAGATTATGAAATCAAAGATTTTAATAGTTGATGATGAAGAACATATTAGAGAATTGATCCGTTTTTATTTAGATAAAGAGGGATTCTCAGTGGTTCAGGCTGCTAGTGGAGAGGAAGCTTTACATCTTTTAGAAAATGAATATATTGATTTAGCAATTGTTGATATTATGATGCCAGTGATGGATGGATTTCAATTGGTAGAGGAAATGAAGGAAATGAAAGACATTCCCGTTATTATGTTAACTGCCAAATCACAGTCAGCAGATAAATTAAGAGGTTTTTCATTAGGAATAGATGATTATGTGACAAAACCATTTGATCCTGATGAACTTTTAGCAAGAGTGAAAACAATTTTAAAAAGATATAGTATCAATAGTCAGAATATTGTGACTTTACATGATGTGGTTTTTGATGGAGATAAATATGAAATCAGATATAAAGATCAAACAATTCATTTGCCTTTAAAACAGTTTGAATTGGCCTTTGAATTAGCGAAAAATCCTAATCAGATTTTTACTCGTGAACAGTTAATTGAAAAAATTTGGGGGATGGATTATGATGGATTTGATCGTACTGTAGATGTTCATATTAAACGTATTCGTGAAAATTTAGGACATTTGCCTGGATTTAAAGTGGTGACAGTCAGGGGATTAGGATATAAGATTGAGGTTAAACCATGAAATCCATTTATGGGAAGCTGATTATTGGATTTTTAGTCAGTATTTTATTTAGTTTTTCAATTGCTGGATATTTTTCATTGCGTAAAAATGCAAATGAACTGGGGTTACTGGCTGTTGAAGAACTTAAAAATTCAACAGAACTTATAGAAGATTTTATTCAATTAATCGACCGAGATGATTTAGATAAAATATTACAGGGTTATGCCTCAACTTCAGAAGTGAGTTTTTATATTGAAAGTAATGGTCAAAAAAAGACTTATGGAAATATCAAAGGAGAACATCTCTCTCATGAAGAAACAGATGTTTTAAGAGAAAATATAGGACAAAGTATTATTTTACAAGATTCATCTATACGTATTTATGCAAAATCTTTTGAAGTCAAAAATCAAAATTATATTGTCTATGTTCAAAAAGATATGAGTAAAAGGGAAATGATTTTCCTGGATTCTGCTTTAATAGCTGTCTTTTGTATGCTTGTTGCTGGAAGTATCACATTTTTAGTCATTGCTGATATTATTGTTAAACCTATTTCACGTTTAACTAAAGCAACAAATGAATTATCAAAAGGAAATTATCGTGTTCGTGTTAATTATACTGGTAAGGATGAAATTGCACGTTTAAATCGCAGTTTTAATCAAATGGCTCAACAGCTTGCCAAGCAGGATGAAACACGTCAACAGTTCATATCTGATGTTTCACATGAGTTTCAAACGCCTTTAACGGCTATTCAAGGTTTTGCGACAATCTTAAAGAATGAAAAATTAACTGATGAGCAACGTCAAAAATATGCAGATATCATTTTATTTCATAGTAAACGTTTATCTACACTTTCTAAAAATATGTTACAGTTAACTTTATTGGAAGGTGAAGATGTGAAGTTAGAAATCAGTGAGTTCTCGTTAATTGAACAGTTAAATCGTGTTATTGAAACACAAGATAATTTTGCTTTAAGTAAAAATATTGAAATAGAATTTGAAATACCTAAAAATGATATTCGTATTGAAGCAGATGAATCACGTTTAGAACAAGTGTGGATTAATTTGATCAACAATGCGATTAAATACACACAAGATAATGGAGTTGTCATGGTACATGTCAAGAAAACATCTAAAGAAGTGGAAGTCAGTATCGAGGATACGGGTGTTGGTATGAGCAAAGAAGCTATATCACATATTTTTGAACGTTTTTATCGTCAAGATAAATCACGAAGTGTAGAAGGCAATGGATTAGGGTTATCTATTGTAAAAAGAATTGTTGATTTACATAAGGGACGTATTGATGTTATATCAAGAGAAGAAGGAGGCAGTCGCTTTACCGTTCATTTGCCTCAGAATAAATCATTTCATATTAGTGAAAGACTTATAAAAAAAGAAAATCATGGTTAGAAAGGAATTGATTTATGTATTTAAAAAGAATTGAATTACATGGTTTTAAATCATTTGCCGATAAATCAGTCATTGAATTTCAACCAGGAATTACTGGGATAGTTGGTCCTAATGGTTGTGGAAAATCGAATATCAGCGATGCTGTCAGATGGGTATTAGGTGAACAGTCAGTGAAATCATTACGTGGTTCTAATATGTCCGATGTTATTTTTAATGGTAGTGAAGACCGTAAGGCACAAAATGTTGCTGAAGTGACACTTGTATTTGATAATGAAGATCGTTTTATGAATGTTGATTATAATGAAGTAGAAATAACAAGACGCTTATATCGTCAAAATAATGAGGCAGAATATTTAATTAATAAGGAACCATGTCGTTTAAAAGATATTGTTGATTTAATTATGGATACAGGTTTAGGAAGAGATTCACTTTCCATCATTTCACAGGGAAATATTTCTTCATTCGCTGATAGTAAGCCTGAAGAAAGAAGAGGAATGTTTGAAGAAGCAGCAGGTGTAGCGAAGTATAAAAAAAGAAAGCTTGAATCGATTCGAAAATTAGAAAGAACAAAGGATAATTTGGATCGTGTTGAAGATATTTGTTTGGAATTAGAAAAACAGATTTCACCATTAAAACGTCAAAAGGAAAAAGCTGAAATTTACTTGGATTTAAAAGAACAGTTACAGTCTATTGAAGTAAGTGTACTGGTAAAAGGAATTGAAACTTTATCTCAATCTTTACAGGATTTAAATCAATCTTTAGATTTACTGGATAAAGAAAAAGTGACAATTGAAGGACAAATCTTAATTAATGAACAACAAAATGAAAGCTTAAAGAAAAAGATGTTTGATTTGGATCAGGAAGTCAATGGACTTCAAGGCCAACTTTTAACAGCTATGAACAATGTTAATCAATTAGAAACACAAAAAGTTGAGATTGATGCTAATCGTAAACATATTTTAGAGACAACTAACAAAGAAGATTTACAGGCACGTATGGAGCAGTTAAAAGCTATTTTACAAGATGCTATTAGTGAATATAATGATCGTGTTAATCGTTATAATGAAACAAAGGAAGAAAAATTAACTTTGGAAGCTTCTCAGGAAAAAAATCGTGCTCAGATGAATGCTTTAAGACAGGATATTGAAAATCTTAATTTAAAATTGCATCAAGACCGTCACCGTAGAGAGCAACTGGTTGATTTGGTAGAAAACAAATCTGGGTATAGTTATGGTGTACGTTCTATTATAAAAGCTAAAGATTCCATGAATGGAATTGTAGGTGTACTTGGAGATTTATTGGAAACTCAAGAAGAATATGAAACAGCTTTAGCAGTTGCTTTAGGAAATGCAGTGCAGTTTATTGTGACTGATAGTGATGAAGATGCGAGACATGCTATTCATTTTTTAAAGAATAATAAATCAGGACGTGCAACATTTTTACCTATTACAACAATGAAGGAAAGACATTTGCGAGAAGAACATTTACTGGTATGTCAAAATACACAAGGTTTTTTAGGTGTTATGAGTGATTTTGTGAGATATCCTGATAAAATTAAAACGATTGTTTTGAATCAATTAGGACATGTGATTGTAGCTGATACATTAGAAAATGCATCTCTTTTATCAAAAGCAACATATGCCAGATATAAAATTGTAACTTTGGCTGGTGAAGTCATCAATGTGGGTGGTTCATTAACTGGAGGAAGTTTTAAACAATCTTCATCACTTTTAACAAATAAACGTGAATTAGAATTGTTACAGGAAACGATTCGTCAAAGTGAACAAGATATCACAATGAAGAAAGCCAAACTTAATGAATTAGATAATTTAGCAAGAGAAATTTCTCATAATCTTCTACAAAAACAGATGTCATTTGCTAAATTGGAGTTGGTTGTCACAAATAAGAAAAGTGAATTACAGATTGCCAAAAGTGAATATGAAAGTTTAACACATCAAAGCGTTGAATTATCAGAGATTGAAAAAGGAACGCAAGATAATCAATTGCTTCAAGAGTTAAATGAAGCTAAAAAAAGAAGAGATCGTTTAACTGAAAGTATTCAGGCTAAGCGAGAATTGCGTATGAGTTTTGTTAATGAAAATGATCAGCTGGAAGATACTTTGAAAGTCACACGAGCTCATTTAAGACAAATTCAAAACGATATGACACAAAAGCAGGTTGATAAAGCGAAACAGGAAACAGAACTGCAAAATCATTTACAGCGTTTAAATGAAGAATATAAGATGACATATGAATTTGCCAGTGAAGAATATGCTCGTGATATTGATATGCAAAAATCCAAAGAAGAAGTACGTTTATTAAGACATCAGATTGATTCTTTGGGACATGTCAACTTACAGGCTATTGAAGATTATGAAGAAGTGTCTACACGTTATGAAACTTTAAATCACCAACGTTTAGATCTTATTCATGCTCAGGATAGTATTTTAAAAGCTATTGATGAAATGGATGAAATCATGGTTTCACGTTTTAGTGAAACATTTGAAAAGATTAATCATGAATTTAATATTGTGTTTAGAAATCTTTTTGGTGGTGGAAAGGCTGAATTGAAATATAGTGATCCTGATAATATTTTAGAAACAGGAATTGACATTGACGTACAGCCACCAGGAAAAGCAGTCCAGAATATTACTTTATTCTCGGGAGGAGAAAAAGCATTGATTGCCATCTCATGTCTATTTGCTATTTTACGTGTGCGACCAGTGCCAATGTGTATTTTAGACGAGGTTGAAGCCGCTTTGGATGTTGCGAATGTAGAACGTTTTGCCAAATATTTAAGAGAGTTTTCTCATCAGACACAATTTATTGTTGTCACTCATCGTGAGGGAACAATGGAAGAATGTGATTTGTTATATGGAGCTACTATGCAACAAAAAGGTGTGACAAAACTTGTGAGTGTGAAATTAAAGGATGCTATTGATTTGGCACAAACGGCATCATAGATGAAAAAATATTGACATATCATCAAGAAGTGTTATCTTTATGATATGTCAATCAGTTTGAGGAGGATGTTTATGGGCTTTTTTAGTAAAATCAAAGAAACATTAGTAGGAAAGTCAGCGAAACAAAATGATAAATATGTAGCTGGTTTGGATAAGTCTAATTCTTCATTTTCATCAAAAATTAATGAATTAGCAGCACGTTATCGTGAAATAGATGATGATTATTTTGAAGAACTGGAAAATATTTTGATTATGAGTGATGTTGGTGTCAATATGGTTATGACAATTGTAGATGAAATTAAAAAAGAAGTTCGTCTTCAAAACATCAAAGATCCTAAAGAAATTAATGAAATTATTATTGATAAGATGTTTGTCATTTATGCCAATGATTCCTATATGACTACAAAAATCAATTATGATGATGAAGATTTAACAGTTATTTTAATGATTGGTGTCAATGGTGCAGGGAAAACGACAACGATTGCTAAGTTGGCTCATATGATGCTAAATGAAGGTAAGACAGTCATGGTTGCTGCAGGTGATACTTTTAGAGCTGGGGCCATTGATCAGCTAGATGTCTGGGCTAAACGTCTAGGTATTGAATGTGTGAAAGGTAAAGAAGGTGGAGATCCGTCTTCAGTTGTCTTTGATGCTTTAAAACGTGCAAAAGAACAAAAAGTGGATGTTTTGATTTGTGATACAGCCGGACGTTTACAAAATAAAGTGAATCTCATGAACGAATTAGAAAAGATGAATCGTATCATAAAGCGTGTTGTACCACAGGGACCACAGGAAACTCTTTTGGTTATTGATGCGACAACAGGACAGAATGGAGTTTCACAGGCACAGGAATTTTCTAAAATCACAGATATTACAGGTCTTGTTTTAACAAAGATGGATGGAACTGCTAAAGGTGGTATTGTTTTATCTATTAAGGATGCTTTAAATATTCCAGTTAAATTTGTTGGTTTAGGTGAACAAATGGATGATTTACAGGAATTTGATCTTGAACAATATATCTATGGTTTATGCAAAGGATTATTGGAGAAATAATATGACATCACATTTAGAAAAGACACAACGTGTGAATTTGTTGATGGATTGTTATGGTGATTTATTGACAGATAAACAAAGACAATATTTATCGTTATATTATGAAGAAGATTTTTCTTTGTCTGAAATTGCTGAAGACCTGATGGTTTCTCGTAATGCTGTATATGATCAACTAAAACGAGCAGTAGCTTCATTAGAAGAATATGAGTCAAAGCTTCATTTAATGGAAAAGCATATTGAGCGTATGGCTTTGATTCAAAAAATTGAAAATCAGCAAATTGATAATCAACAAATGCAAGATTATTTAGAAATGTTAAAGAAGATATAGGAGGATAAAATATGGCTTTTGAATCGCTTTCTGAAAGATTGCAGGAGAGTTTAAAAAAGATTAGAGGACAAGCAACTTTAACAGAAGAAAATATGGACGAGATGCTTCGAGAAATTAGATTGGCTTTATTAGAAGCAGACGTGAATTTTCAAGTTGTTAAAGAATTTATTGCGAATACGAAACAAAAAGCTTTGGGACAGGATGTCTTAGGTTCATTAAAACCTGGACAGGTCGTTGTCAAGATTGTTCATGATGAGTTGGTTGAATTATTAGGAACAACAGTCAGTGAACTAGATTTATCAAAAAAACCAACAGTTATTATGATGGTTGGATTGCAAGGTTCTGGGAAAACAACAACTTCTGGAAAGATTGCAAAATTATTATCTAAAAAATATAGTAAAAATCCATTATTGGTTGCGGCAGATATTTATCGTCCAGCTGCAGTTGATCAGTTAAAGACGCTTGGGGAACAATTAGATATTCCAGTCTTTGAAAAGGGAACAGATGTGAAAGCAGAACAAATTGTCAGTGAGGCTATGAATTATGCTTATGCGAATCATCATGATGTTGTTCTTATTGATACTGCTGGTCGTTTACATATTGATGAACCTTTAATGAATGAATTACAGAACATTAAAGATATTGTTCATCCTAGTGAAATCTTATTAGTTGTTGATGCTTTGACAGGACAAGACATTGTCAATGTTGCTCAATCATTCCATGATCATTTACAAATTACAGGTGCTGTTCTAACAAAATTAGATGGTGATTCACGAGGTGGGGGAGCACTATCTATTCGTCATATTACACATGTACCGATTAAGTTCATTGGGACTGGTGAAAAATTAGATGCGATTGATTTATTCTATCCAGATCGTATGGCAGATCGTATTTTAGGAATGGGTGATGTCGTTTCATTGGTTGAAAAAGTTCAAGATGTTTATGATGAAAAAGAAACAATGAAAACATTTGAACGTATGAAACGTGGTACTTTTGGTTTGGATGATATGCTTGAACAAATGCATCAAGTTAGAAAATTAGGACCTTTATCTGGTATTTTAAAGATGATTCCAGGTATGCCAAAAATGCCTCAAATCAATGATGAAGATACTGATAAAAAATTAAAATTAACAGAATCCATTATATATTCCATGACATTGGAAGAAAGACGTGATCCTTCTATTTTAAATGCTAAACGTAAAGAAAGAATTGCAAAAGGATGTGGACGTAGTGTAGCTGATGTCAATCGTTTGATAAAACAGTTTGAAGCTTCTAAACAAATGATGAAACAGATGGGAAATTTAGATCCAACAACGGGTATGCCTACGCAAAGGCCACAAAATCGTATGAATTTTAATCCTAATCGTAAAAAGGAAAGACATAAGAAGAAAAAGAAAAGATAGCCAAAAGTCCTTATTGATGATATAATCAATAAGGCTTTTGCATGTTGTGAAGCTATGTAAAAAAATATAAAATAAAAGAATTTATACAGAAAGTATGATAGTATTATAGGAAAATAAATGATTGGAGATAGTAAAATGGATCAAAAACAAATTAAAGGATTAACTCATGGTGAAGTGCTACAACGTCAGCAACGTGGTGAAGTTAATCGACAACAAAAAACAATTAGTAAAAGTTATAGTCAGATATTTCGCGAAAATATCTGTACATTATTTAATTTATTAAATGTTTTAATTGCGATTGCTTTAGCGCTTGTTGGAGCTTGGTCAAATCTTGTTTTTATTGTGATTATCATTGCTAATGTCTGTATAGGAATTATTCAAGAGATACACGCTAAAAAGCTGGTTGATGAGTTATCATTGCTGATGATTCCTCATGTTAAAGTTTTAAGAGATCAGCAACAAGTGACAATTCATGTTGATGAAATCGTAATGGATGATATTATGATTTTAGAAGCAGGAGATCAGATTTGTTGTGACAGTGTTGTTATTGATGGTGAAATTGAAGCTAATGAATCTTTATTAACTGGAGAATCTGATCCTATTCATAAAAATCAAGAAAGTGATTTGCTTTCAGGAAGTAGTGTTATTAGTGGAAAATGTTATGCAAAAGTTATTCATGTTGGTGAAGATAACTATACTTCACGTTTAACAAATGAAGTCAAAAAAGCAAAAGAATTACAATCAGAATTATTAAATTCAATGCGTAAAGTAACAAAAGTGACAAGTTTTATGATTGTTCCTTTAGGAATCATTTTATTTCTTGAAGCTTATTTTCTTAGACAAGATGCTTTATCACAGGCTGTGATCAGTAGTTCTGCAGGTTTGTTAGGAATGTTGCCAAAAGGGCTTGTTCTATTGATGAGTGTAAGTTTGGCAGCAGGGGTCACAAAACTTGCCAAGCAGAAAATTTTAATTCAGGATATTTATTCTTTAGAAACACTTGCTCATGTTGATACATTATGTTTGGATAAAACAGGAACAATAACAAATGGAAAAATGAAAGTTGAAAAGGTAGAGTTTTTATCTTCTTTATCATCTGATACATTTACAGAATATTTTGGTTCTTATTTGCATTATAGTGATGATAACAATGCAACTTATCAAGCGATATGTGATCATTTTACACTGAATGAAAAACATGTTCCAAGTCAAAAGGTTGCCTTTTCATCACAACGAAAATGGAGTGCCATGACATTTGATGATTATGGAAGTATTGTTATGGGAGCACCTGAACGTTTAATGAAGAATCTTCCAGCATCTTTAATGCAGCAGATTGAAAATGGTAAACGTGTGATTATTATTGCCTATACTCAAAATAAGCTTGATGCTAAAGCTCCACTTCCTGAAGTGACACCCGTTTTGGCTATTGTTTTAACTGATATGATACGTAAAGATGTTGAAAAAACATTGCAGTATTTTGATAGCCAGGGTGTAGATGTGAAAGTTATTTCAGGAGATCATGTTTTGGCTGTCTCTAAGATTGCTCAAATGGCAGGATTGAAAAATTATGATAAGTATATTGATTTAAGTGAAGTTCAAAATAGTGAAAGTCAAATGGATGAACTTGTGAATCAATATTCAGTTTTTGGTAGAGTGACACCTCAACAGAAAAAATGGCTTGTTGAAGCATTAAAAAGACAAGGTCATACAGTCGCAATGACAGGTGATGGGGTGAATGATATGTTGGCTTTAAAAGAGGCAGATTGTAGTATTGCGATTGCTGAAGGGAGTGAAGCAGTTAAACAGTTATCTCAAATTGTTTTATTGAATTCAGAGTTTTCATGTTTGCCCGAAGTTGTTTTAGAAGGACGTCGAGTTGTTAATAACTTAACAAGAGTTGCTAGTGTTTTCTTTATTAAAACAATTTATTCTATTATTTTAACAATAGCATGTGCAATTTGTAATATTCCATTCCCATTTATTCCTATTCAAATTACTTTAATTGACTTTGCAATTGAAGCTTGGCCATCATTTTTAACATTGTTAGAACCACAAACACAAAAAATCAAAGGTCAGTTCTTACCAACAGTATTAAAAAATACATTCCCTCATGCTTGTGGTGTCTTATTATGTTTTTTACTTGTTTATACAGGTCGACCATTATTCCATATTCCTATGGAACAAAGTGTCACAATGATGTATTTGGCACTTGCATGTATAAGTATGCAGGCTGTCATTGTTTCAAGTTTCCCAATGACGAAATTACGTTTATTTGTCTGTGTAACAATGGTTTTAGGATTTATTTTGGCTATCCTTTTATTCCATCAATTATTACACATCACAATGCTTACATATTCTCAAATCATTCTCACAATCATTATTACTTGCATTGGATTACTCTTTAAAGAGGTTGTTAGACATATTATTGCTTTCAAAACAAAAGATGTTAAGTAAAAATACTTGACACATTTCAAATATATGTTATACTAAGAAAGCAAAATCAATAAATGGAGGAAAGATTATGGCAGTAAAAATTAGATTAAAAAGAATGGGTGCAAAAAAATCACCATTTTATAGAATTGTAGCGGCAGATTCAAGAATGCCTAGAGATGGACGTTTCTTAGAACAATTAGGAACTTATGATCCTAGACAAGATCCAGCTGTTGTCACAATCAAAGAAGAAGAAGTTTTAGCATGGTTAAATAAAGGTGCTCAACCTTCTGATACAGTAAGAAATATCTTAAGCCAAAAAGGTATTATGAAAAAATTTGCTGATTCAAAAGCAAAAAAATAAGCTGGTGATATAAAGTGGATTACGTCAAAACTTTACAGGAACTTGCAAGTGAACTTGTTATTGAAAAAGATAAATTAGAAGTCAGACAGATGCCTTCATTAGATGAAGATACAATTGTTTTATATGTCTATGCTTCAAAAAGTGATATTGCAAGATTAATCGGTAGAAAAGGAATGATGGCTAATTCTATACGTCAACTTATGTCTGTAAGTGGACGTTTAAATCATCAAAAATTAGACATCAAATTTGAATCTTACGGAGAATAGATGTGGTTCCACATCTATTTTTTATTCAAGGAGGACATTATGAATCAAGTCATTGTTGGAAAAATCGTGAATACACATGGCATTAAAGGAGAATTGAAAGTCAAAGCATCAACAGATTTTATTGAAGAAAGATTTCAAAAAGGGGCTACACTTTATCTGGAATATCAGGGCCAAACTATAGAAATGACAGTTGCTTCACACCGTTTTCATAAAGGACATGTGTTAGTGACTTTTGAAAATCACCGTGATATTAATTTAGTGGAAAAATATAAAGGATGTTTACTTTATGCTTGTAAAGATGAAAACTTATTAGATGATGATGAATATTATGTCAGTGATATTATTGGCTGTCAGGTTTATAATGATGGTCAGTTGATTGGTGTTGTACAAGATGTTCAACTCTATGATCATCATGATATTTTAGTTGTTAAGGGAAAAGAAAAAATTATGATTCCTTATGTTGATGCTTTTATTGTTGATGAAGATATAGAAAATAAGCGTATAGACGTACATTTAATAGAGGGATTTTTATAATGAAAATTGATATTTTATCATTGTTTCCCGAAATGTTTAATGGTTTCTTAGAAACTTCTATTATCAAAAGAGCTATAGATGCACAGGTTGTGGAAGTTCACGTTCATGATTTTAGAGAATTTGCTGATAATAAACATAAAAAAGTAGACGATTATCCTTATGGTGGGGGACAAGGTATGGTTTTAATGTGTCAGCCTATTATTGATTGTTTAAAGACACTGACGACTCCTGACAGTCTTGTCATCTTAATGTCACCACAGGGACAGACATTTCATCAGCAATTAAGTTATCAATTATCTTTAGAAAAACATTTGATTTTTATATGTGGACATTACGAAGGATTTGATGAACGTATTCGTGACTATGTGGATATGGAACTTTCCATTGGTGATTATGTCTTAACAGGTGGAGAACTTGCCAGTATGGTATGTTGTGATGCAATTATTCGTTTATTGGAAGGCGCTATTCGTGAATCTTCTCATGAAGATGATTCTTTTAGTCAAGGATTGTTAGAATATCCACAATACACACGTCCTTATGAATATGATGGAAACTGTGTTCCTGATGTTTTGATGAGTGGTCATCATGAAAAAATTAGACAATGGCGTTTGGAACAATCTTTAAAGAAAACTTATTTGAAACGCCCTGATTTGTTAAAAACTAGAAACTTTACTGATGAAGAATTAAAAATATTAGAAAAAATCACAAAAAAAGATTGATTTTTATAATAAAAAATGATAATATTTCTTAGTCTTTGGACGCAGAAGCTCCGCTGGTTAAATAACGTATGAACTTCGAAGATAAATTTTGTGAAGGAGGAAGTCATATCATGAATATGCAATTAGTACAAGAAATTACTAAAAAACAATTAAGAAACGACATTCCAGATTTCAAACCTGGAGACACTTTAAAAGTTTATGTAAAAATTCAAGAAGGAGATAAAACACGTACTCAGTTATTTGAAGGTGTTTGTATTGCTAGAAAAGGTGGAGGAATTTCTGAAACTTTTACTGTTAGAAAAATTTCTTACCAAGTTGGTGTAGAAAGAGTTTTCCCACTTCATTCACCAATTATTGATAGAATTGAAGTTGCTAAAATTGGTAAAGTACGTAGAGCTAAATTACATTACTTACGTGGATTATCAGGAAAAGCTGCAAGAATTAAAGAAATTCGTAAATAAAAAGGGGCTGTAACGAAATAACTTTTTAAAGAGTTGATTTTGTTTCAGCTCTTTTCTTTTTCTGTTTTTAGGCAATAAAAAAACATCTTTTCTCTTCTTCTGATTTCAAGATGTAATATTTTTGTTAATTTTTCTTCTGTTTTCCCTGTTTTTGGGCGCAATATCCCTATATCGCTCAAAATTTGTTTTTTTTCATGTGCATATCTTTTTAATTGAGAAGCAATTTTTCCTTTTCTTCTTTCTCCTTTTTCAGGCGATATTTATGATATTTCCTTAAATTATAGCCTAGACACACAATGAGAAATTCCATCTTTGCATTTTTCAGTCCTCTTCTCGTGAATCTTGTGAATTTCATGTCCTGCTTGATGACTCCAAATGCCCCTTCAACCTGTATGCTTCTCTGTTTCTTTAATTCTTTTCCAAATTCCGTTGACAGATTTTCATCTACAACTGCATAGAATTCATCTAGCACTGCATCTCTTGTCAGGATTTTCTGATGTTTCTTGTTTTTACAGCATTCATCAATGAATGGACAGCCTTCGCAACCTTCATCACTTGTCATTTTTTGTTTGATTTGCAGATATTCTCCTCTTTCATCATAAATATCTCCTATATTCTGATCAAATACATGACCGTTTGGACATATCCTATTTCCTTTTCCATCTTTTTCCCAGTTCAATGTGTTGAATTTTTTATTCCTGAATTCCTTTTCATTCTTTTTGGCATACATTGCATATTTCATATAGAGATTCATTCCATTTGACAAACAATACATATAGTTGTCGTAACTTCCATAAGCTGCATCTGCCATCGGATAAAGTGGCAGCTCTCCTGTGAAATC
>NZ_NFHI01000014.1:0-50225 GCF_002159255.1 Massilimicrobiota sp. An80 | reverse complement strand
GGAAAACATTCAAGAAATGTGATGAAGACAGATGTCAGAGAAATGGAAGGAACATATGAATTGGATGTGGATCTTCCAGGCTTCAAGAAAGAAGATGTGGAATTGTCATTTGACAATGGATATTTGACAATCTCAGCTAAAAAGAGCTTAAATAAAGATGAGAAGAATAAAGAAGGACAATATATCCGACAGGAAAGATATGCAGGAAGCATGAGTCGAAGCTTCTATGTAGGAGAAAGTGTACCACAAAGCGATATCAAGGCTAAATTTGAAGATGGAGTCTTGAGAATATCAATACCAAAACAGGATATGAAAGTCATCGAAAACAACAATACAATTACGATTGAATAAGCAGGGTTAAAACAACCCTGCTTTACATATTCTTAAACAAAGTTTTATATAAAATGATAGTAAGCTCATGAAAAAGAGCGTATATTAAGGACAGTTATCAGGTTTTCTCTCCACAATAACATTCTTTATACTGATAACCAAGTGGGTTAACCACTTTTTTTATTGTACAACAACCGCTGTGCCAGATACAGTCACCATTAACATACCATTATCAGCACCTAAAACTTCATAATCAACATCAATTCCTACAATAGCATTTGCACCTTTTTGATAAGCACGTTCTTCTAACTCTTTTAATGCATTTTCTCTAGCTTCTAACAATTCATTTTCATATGTGGCAGATCTTCCACCAAAAAAATTAGATAATCCTGCAGTAAAGTCTTTTATAAAGTTAATACCAGAAATAACCTCACCAAAAACAATACCTTTGTATTCAATAATTTCTTTTCCTTCAACAGAAGGTGTTGTTGTTAAAATCATATAATCGCCTCCTTACTTTTAAAATATCATATTTGTTTGGAAAAGATGTGTATTTTACAGTTAATAAGATTGCCTTTTTGATTATTTTTCGCTAAAATGGAATGGAGTTAAGGAGTGATGAAAAAATGGCATTAACAGCCGGTATTGTAGGACTTCCTAATGTAGGTAAGTCAACATTATTTAATGCAATTACAAATGCACAGGTCGAAGCTGCCAACTACCCATTTGCAACAATTGATCCAAATGTGGGAGTGGTAGAAGTTCCTGACTATCGATTAGATGAATTAACAAAGATTTTTAATCCTAAAAAAACAATTCCAACGACTTTTGAATTTACTGATATAGCAGGTCTTGTTAAAGGGGCAAGTCGTGGAGAAGGACTAGGAAACAAGTTTTTAGCAAATATTCGTGAAACAGATGCGATTTGTGAAGTTGTTCGTTGTTTTAGAGATAAAGACATTACACATGTTGATGGAGATGTTGATCCTGTAAGAGATGTTGAAACAATCAATTTAGAATTAATTTTTGCAGATTTAGAAACAGTTGAAAAACGTATTGGAAAAATTGAAAAGAAAGCAAAATCAGGTGATAAGGAAGCCAAAGCTGAAATGGATGTTCTAACGCCATTAAAAGAAACTTTAGAAGCAGGAAAACCAGCAAGAGTGATGACTTTTTCAAAAGAAGATATGGATATTGTCAAACAATACACATTATTAACAATGAAACCATTAATTTATGTGGCTAATCTTGGTGAAGAAGATTTAGAAAATCCTGAAAGTAATCCATATTATGTTGCATTAAAGGATTATGCAACCAAAGAAAATTGTGATGTTGTTCCTATCTGTGCCAAAATTGAAAGTGAACTTGTCGGACTTGATAAAGAAGAAAAACAAATGTTCTTAGATGATTTAGGTATTGATGAAAGTGGTTTAGATAAATTAATTAAAGAAGCTTATGCTTTATTAGGTTTAAATACTTTCTTTACTGTTGGAGCTGATGAAGTCAGAGCATGGACATTTAAAAAAGGAATGTTAGCTCCAGAAATGGCAGGAATTATTCATACTGATTTCCAAAAAGGATTTATTAAAGCAGAAACATATAGCTATGATGATTTAATGGAATATGGCAGTGAACATGCTTTAAGAGAAGCTGGAAAAATTCGTCAGGAAGGAAAACAATATGTAGGACATGATGGAGATATTATGTTCTTCAAATTTAATGTATAATGAACAAAATAATCAGAAGAATATTGCTTTTTATATGTATTTGTGTTTTTCTATTTTCAGCTTTTCAATTAGGAAAAATCTTTTATAATTATTATACAATTGAAAAAGAAAGTGCAGAATTAGTGACTCAATATGTAGAAGAACCAGAAGAAGAAAAAGAAGATCCATTAAAACGTGTTGTTAATTTTGAAGAACTACAAAATATTAATTCTGATGTGATTGGATGGTTATATATTCCTGATACAAAAATTGATGAACCTATATTAAAAGGTGAAAACAATAATACTTATTTATATACAGATTTATATATGAAATCTAATACAGCAGGAAATGTATTTATTGATGAAATCAATTCTAGAGATTTTAGTGATGATAATACCATCATATATGGTCATAATATGAAAAATGGTTCACGTTTTCATGATTTGAGATATTTTGTTGAAAAAGATTATTTTAATGAACATCAAGATATTTATATCTATTTGCCTGATGGAAGTGTTTATGTTTACCAGGCTGTAGCTTCTACAGTTATTGCCGCAACAAGTGATCTGTATCAAAAAGGTATAGATTATGATTCTTATATGAATCAGGTTAAAAGTGAAGCTTCTGTTTATCAAAACGTAAGTGATGAACAAGTGAACATGATTATGTTAAGCACTTGTTATTCAGGGACTGAAAATAGATATGTTGTTTATGGACAGTTAAGAGAAAAAGTAAAAAGTGAATAGTTATGAAGAATTATAATCAAGACAAATGGTTATAATTCTTTTTTTATAAAAGACATCTATAAAAAGAGTCATTTTCATCACATGACAGTCATAGAAAGGGTATGCATTATTTTTGGAAAATAATGCAAAATAATAAATTGATTAAATATAAAGAAAACGTTAATAATTTCAAATAGAGTTCATATGATAGAAAGGAAAAGAGGTGTAGTATGCTTACACAATTTCATGAACAGGCACAAAAAGCAATTGTCATAGCTGAAAGTATTGCGTTTGATTTAGGACATAGTCATGTAGGAAGTGAACATCTTTTATTATCATTATTAAAGATGAAAGATATACTTATGACAAAGATGTTAAAATCTTACCATGTTGATGATGAAGTCATATATAAAGATATTGTAAGGTTGTTTGGTGAAAAGGATATTCAACCTTTTTATATGGAATATAGTGATATTGTCAAAAAGATATTAGAAGAAGCTATCAATATCACACGTGAAAGAAAAGAGTCAAATGTCAGTTTAAATATATTGTGCTTAGCTTTACTTTCACAAAAGGAAAGTGTTGCTGTTGAATTATTAAATAAATATCATGTTTCTTTTGATCAGATTAAAGAAGAACTAAGTCAAACCAGATCATTACTCTATGAATTAGATAAAATTCATGAACTTGTTAATTTTAATGAATTAGTAAAAAAAGAAAATAGATTGATGATAGGGAGAGATCAGGAATTAGAACAACTTTTTTTAACATTATGTAAAAAAGAAAAAAATAATGTTTTATTGATTGGAAAAGCTGGTGTGGGTAAAACGGCGCTTGTTGAAAAATTAGCTTATAAAATCAATCACAAGGAAGTTCCAAAGCTATTACAAAACAAAGTTATTTATGAACTCAGTTTATCGAGTATTGTTGCAGGGACAAAATATAGAGGAGAATTTGAAGAAAAGTTTAAGAAGATTATTGATAAAGTGATTCAAGCAAAAGATGCTATTTTATTTATTGATGAAATTCATAATTTAATTGGTGCAGGAGGAGCAGAAGGAGCTATTGATGCTTCTAATATTTTAAAGCCTTTTCTAGCTAGAAAAGATTTAACTTTGATTGGGGCAACGACTATCGAAGAATATTATAAATACTTTGAAAAAGATCAAGCTATGAACAGACGTTTTTCCATACTCAAAATAAACGAGAATACAAAAGAAGAAACAAAAGATATTCTTTTAGGTTTAAAACAACAGTATGAAAATTATCATCATATTGATATACCTGATGAACGTATTGACGAAATTATTAGTCTTTGTGATCAATATTTATTATCACGTGTTTTTCCTGATAAAGCTCTAGATGTTTTAGATTTATCATGTGTCAAAGCAACTTTCCAACAAGATCAGACTTTACAGTCACAACATATTGAAAAGGTTATTGAAGAAATTTCAGGAGCAAGTCTTCAAAATCATTCTTATCAGGATATTGAGACTTCATTAAATCATCATATTATTGGACAACAGAGAGCTATACATCAACTTATTGAATCTTTAGAGTCCTTAGCACAGTTTCCCCATCCTCATAGACCAAAAGGTGTTTATCTGCTGACAGGGAGCAGTGGCATTGGAAAAACAGAAACAGCCAAATTTTTAGCAGAAACCATGCATAAACATTTTATTAAATTAGATATGTCTGAATATAGTGATACAACGAGTGTCAATAAGATTATTGGTTCATCACCAGGATATGTTGGTTATGACCAGCAATCGACTTTATTTCATGATATGATTTTATATCCTGACAGTATTTTATTATTAGATGAAATAGAAAAAGCCAATCCACAAGTTATGCATTTATTTTTACAAGTCTTTGATGAAGGTGTATTAAAAGATAATCATCATCATATCATTTCATTTAAAGATACCATTATTATCATGACTTCTAATGTCACAAAACAAAATCAATCTATTGTTGGTTTTAAAAAGAAACTTCCTTCATATCAACATTTAGAGTCTTATTTTTCAAAAGAATTCTTAAATCGTATTGATGAAATTATTGAATATCAAACATTACAAAAAAAACATCTACAACAAATTTTAAAAAATCAGACACCAATCCCACTTACCGAGAGTATGATGGAAGATATTTTAAAAGATTATGATGTCAATCAAGGAGCAAGAACATTATTAAAACAGATGAAAAAATATCTTGTTTCTAAAAATAGATAATGATAGATACTGAGTGCTATTGATAAAAATAGCACTTTTTTGTAGATTCTTTTATTTTGATGAATGTTTTCATTTATCATTTGATGTGGTATGGTAATGATATGGAAAAGAAAAGAGGAAGATTATGTTAGATAGAAAAGATAGTCAATCCATGCCAACACAGCAAGATATAAGTCAATATATTCATAATCCATTATGGGACTTGTTTTATCAATATATGATAGATTAATACTTTATCACACCAAAATATGAATTTAGTAAATGTAGCTGGGAGTATGGCTGGAATATCAAAATGAAAAAAAGTCAAAAAACATTATGTACGATTTATCCTAGAGAGAATTATTTTACTGTTATGGTTGTTATTGGAAAGAAAGAGAAAGACAGTTTTGAACAAATATTACCAACATTACACAGTAACATACAAAATATTTATGCAAATACACAAGAGGGAAATGGACAAAAATGGTTAATGATTGATTTAGATGATGATAATAAACAATATGAAGATATCAAGACAATCATCAATATAAAAGCTTGTGGAAAGTAAGAGGTATAAATAAAAATGTTCATTTATGAAGAAAATACATTAAATATTGAAGATATTAAAAAGATAAGAGAAGGTGTACAATGGAGAATGTTGACTGATCATCAATTACAACAGGCTTTAGATATGACAGTTTATAGTATTGTTGTTAAAGATTATGAACATTCTATTGCAATGGGAAGATTAATAGGTGACGGCATTTATTATCTGATTTGTGATGTGGCAGTTCTCCCAGACTATCAGCATCAGGGAATAGGGACAAAAATTATTCAATGTATGATTCAATATGTCCAATCACATTTACAAAAAGAAGAACGCTGTTCTCTTCAATTGATTGCCGCAAAAGGAAAAGAGAGTTTTTATGAAAGTTTAGGTTTTTCATTATTGCCTAATGATTTATCAGGACATGGTATGCAGATGTTTATAAAGAAAAAATAATACATATTTAGAAATGGAAAAGAGACTATCTTTTATATAAAATGAATAGGAGGAGGGATAGTATGAATAGAACAGAAATAATGCAAAAAGCTGATGATGTGATCAAAGATCAGAAATTAAGAGAAATGTTTAAAAAATGTTTTATGTCAACTTTAGAAACAAGTTTAAAAGTTGAAGGAGATAAGACTTATATTATTACGGGTGATATTAATGCTATGTGGTTACGTGATTCAAGTTGTCAGGTGAATCATTATTTAAAATTAATGAAAGATGATCAGGATCTACAAAATAAAATCAAAGGATTAATTCGCTCACAAATAGAATATGTTTTATTGGATCCATATGCTAATGCTTTTTTAAATACGGAAGATGTTCCAAGAGAATATCATGATACAACAATTATGAAACCATATGTCTGGGAAAGAAAGTTTGAACTTGATTCATTATGTTATCCAGTCAAACTCGCTTATCAATATTACAAAGAAACAAATGATACAACTATTTTTGATAAACAGTATCTTTATTTTATTCATACGATTTTAGATGTTTTTGAAACTGAACAGTATCATAGTCAGAAATCTTCTTATACTTTTGAAAGAGATATGGCGAAAGTATGGAATTTAAGAAAAACAGAGACATTACAAAATCATGGACATGGATTTGATACAAGATATACAGGAATGGTATGGAGTGCTTTTCGACCTAGTGATGATGCCTGTGCTTTGAATTACAATATTCCAGGAAATATGTTTTGTAGTGTTATTTTATCTTATTTAGTAGAGATTGTACGTGATCTTTATCAGGATGAACGTCTTGTAGAACGTATTATTGATTTGAAGTTCCAGATTGATTATGGTATTGAATTATTTGGAACATATCTTCATCCAAAATATGGCAAAATTTATGCCTATGAAACAGATGGATATGGAAATCATATTTTAATGGATGATGCCAATGTACCAAGCTTATTATCTTTACCATATTTAGAATATTGTCATGAAGATGACCCGATTTATCAAAATACAAGACGTTTTATTTTAAGTGAAGATAATCCATATTATTATGCAGGAAAAAAAGCCAAAGGCATTGGTTCTCCACATACATGGGAAAACTATATTTGGCCAATTGCGCTGACAATGCAAGCTTTAACATCTACCAATCAACAAGAAATTCAGACACTTATTGATATGATTGTGAATAATACAGGTGATACAGGATATTGTCATGAAAGTTTTGATGTCAATGATGATAGTCAATATACAAGACCATGGTTTTGTTGGGCTAATTCATTGTTTGCTGAACTGATTATGAAAGTCTATTTCTAAGAGGTAACAACCTCTTATTTTTTTGTGGAAATCTGTAAAAATATTACAGGTTTTGTAATTTCTATTTGAAAGTGCTTTCTGTATACTTATTGTTGTTGAGGAGGAAAAAATATGAAATTAATTATGTCATTTTTAGAGAAGTATCTTATGCCACTTTCTGATAAGGTCACTTCAAACAAGTTATTAAATGCGATTAAAGACGCATGTATCTTAACGAGTCCATTTACTGTTGTTGGATCTCTTGCAGGTTTAGTGAGTCAACAAGCTAATTATTGGTTTACACAATGGGGAATTCCTTTAGATGGAATCTTAGGAAGTATTATTAACGCTTTTACAAATATTAATACAGTTGCTATGGGTATGACTGGTTTAGTTGTTGTACTGGCTTCATCTTACAATTATTCTAATCAGTTAAGAGCAAATAAAACAGGTGATAAATGTGTTCCATTAGTAGCTTGTATTGTTTCACTTATTGCTTATATCGCAACAATTCCAAATGCTATTGATGTTGGTGATTCAACAATTACAGCATTTCAAATTAATTTCTTCAATTATGAAGGTATGTTTACAGGAATGATTATTGGTTTAGCTTCATCATTCTTATATTATCATTTAGTTAATTCTAAATATACAATTAAATTACCAGGACAAGTTCCACCAATGGTATTAAATTCATTTTTATCAATTATTCCATTTTTTGTCATTATGGTTATTTTCTCAGTTATTAAAGAAATTGTTGTACTTTGTGGGTATGCTTCATTACAGGCATTAATGACTGAATTTATTATTTCACCATTAAATGGTATTGGTACAGGATTACCAGCCGTTATTTTAGTTATCATTATTATGCAATTATTATGGTTCTTTGGTGTTCATGGATTCTCAATTATGTGGGGATTAATCTCAGTTTTATGGATGCCAATTTTCTATGAACACATTCAAATGTATGTGGAAACAGGTTCATTTGATGGTATTACACAAGTTGCTCCAAATACATTATGTAATGTTTATGCCATGATTGGAGGATCTGGTTCGACATTAGCACTTGTTGTTTTATTACTTATTTTAGGTAAAAAAGGTTCTGCTGAAAGATCTATTGGTAAAGTTGCAATTATTCCAGGATTATTTGGTATCAATGAACCAGTCACTTTTGGTTTACCAATTGTATTAAACCCAATTATGTTCTTACCATTTGTTTTTGTTCCTGTTATTAATGCAATTATTGGTTATTTTGCGACTTCTTGGGGTTGGGTTAACCATTTAGTTGTCTTAAATTCAGGTGTAGAACCTATCTTTGTCAATGCATGGGTATTAGGTGCATTTACAATCAGTCCTGTTATCTTATGTATTGTATTGTTTATTATTGATTTAATCTTATATTATCCATTTGTTAAATTACAAATTAAACAAAATAGTATTGAAGCCCAGAATGAAGGTGTTGTTCTTGAGTAATATTCATTTTATTCCTCATGTTCATTGGGATAGAGAATGGTTACGTTCAACAGATGCTTCACGTATTAAACTTTGTTATTTCTTTGATCGTTTAATTGATATGTTAGAAAACGATCCACAAATGAAATATTTTACATTCGATGGACAAACTGCTGCTTTAGAAGATTATTTAAGTATTAAACCATTTCAAAAAGAGCGTATTGCAAGATTAGTCAAAGCTCGAAAATTATTTATAGGTCCATGGTATGTGCAACCAGATATGATTATTCCATCAGGGGAAGCATTACTTAGAAATTTAATTATAGGATCTCAATATGCGCAGTCATTTGGACATTGCCTCCAAGTTGGATGGGTTCCAGATGCATTTGGTCAAAATAAAATTACGCCTTATCTATTTAAACAAATTGGTATGAAAGGTGTTTATGCATGGCGTGGATTTGATTATGATTGTTTAGAAGATTCATTGTTTTTATGGGAAGGAAACGGCAATACAGTTTTACCGGCTATTCATTTTGCTTTAGGATATGGACATTATCGTGGTTTCCCAGAAGATTATGAAGATGTTAAAAAGGATATGGAAAATTTTATTCCAAAACTTAAAGAACGTTATCAGGATGGCGAAATATTATTTATGCTAGGAAGCGATTATGCTTTCCCTAGACGCCATTCTTCTCAAATGATCAATCGTTTACAAAAAGATGGATATCAATGTCAGATGACAAACCCTGAAGACTATCTTGAAAATATTTTAAAAGCTGCTAAGCAAAATCATCATGAATTAAAAGTCTATAAAGGTGAAGCAAGAAGTGCAACTTTAGGACGTATTCATGCAGGCATTACGTCTACACGTGTAGATATAAAAAATGCGATGCGTTATTATGAAACAATCATGGCAAAAGTTGTAGAACCAATGGTCAGTATGACACGTTCACTTGGGGGTCACTGTGATCAGGAATTAATCAATTATTTCTGGAAGATTATCTTTAAAAATCAGTTCCATGATTCTATATATAGTTCTTCGCCAGATAGTATCAATCATACAGTGGAAAATCGTTTATTAAATTTACGACATGGTTTGAATGAACTGATTTGGATGAATTTTAGATTTTTAGCCGAAACAGTGGATTTAAGTGAATTAAATGATCAGGAAGATATTTTGGTATTATTTAATACTTTACCATATCAAAGACAAGATTTTGCCTTTGTAAGCATGATTGTCAAAGATAAAGATTTTGTATTAAAACGTCATGATGGGACAATTGTTCCTTATCAATTCATGAATGAAACAAAAGAGACATGTCATGATATTGAATACTATAATGGTATGGAAAACTTCCATGACTCAGGAGAAGTATTAGAGGGTACGAAATTTAAAGTTCAATTCAAAATTGACACTTCATTTTTACCACCAATGGGTTATGAAATCTTAAAAGTTTGCTTCAAAGAAAAAACATCTACATCTCTACAAGGAGATGTGAGTGTGATGAATCATGGAGCACAAAATAAATATTTATCAGTAGTGATTGAAGAAGATGGCACTTTAACAGTCACAAATAAACTGACAGGTGAAACTTATCATCATCTTCATACATTACTTGAAAAAGGTGATGATGGTGATGAATATAATTATTCACCATGTATTGATGATCAAGAAATCAGAATTAATGATGTGAAACCAACTATAGAATTGGTAGAATCATCATCCATTGAAGTCAAATATCGTATCACTTTTGATACAGCTGTGCCATCAAAAGTGGTGGACCATCATCGTAGTCAAGAAACAAAACCATTACGTATTATCACTGATGTTTCTTTAAAGGCTCATAGTCAGACAGTTGATTTTGAAACAACTATTGAAAATCATTCTTGTGATCATATTGTCAGAGTTGCTTTTGATGATATCTATACTTCTAAACAAAACTGTAGTCAAGATCAACTTGGAACTATTATCAGAGATAATGTGATTACAAATCAAAAAGGAATAGAAAATGGGGCAACAGAATATGTTTTACCTATCTATGCGATGCAACGCTTTGTGAAATTAAATCATCAAAATGCTATCATGTCATTATTAAGTCAAGGACCTCTTGAATATGAAGTAGAAAATGATCAAAGAATTTGTTTAACACTTTTAAGAAGCGTTGGAAAATTTGGAAAAGCTGATTTGCTGATTAGACCTGGAAGATCATCAGGATATCGTATGGATACGCCATCTTCACAATTGCTGGATAAAAAAGTAACGAGTCAATACTCACTTTTCTTTGGTGAAAGTCAACAAATGTCTGATTTGGTTCGTACAGCTGAAATATTAAATACACCAGTTCAAACACGTTATCTTAATGATATCAGCCGTCAAAAAAATAAAGGATTAAAATGGCAATATGAAGATATAAAATTAGATACAAGAGTTGAACTGATGGCTTATAAGAAAGCTGAATGTGGTCAAGCATCAGTCATCCGTATTCTTAATAATCGTGATGAAGATATTGAAAATGTTGTTTTATATATTCCAGCAGATAAAAAATGTTATCTTGGGGATGCATTAGAAGAAAAACAAGAAGAACTTGAAAATCAAGATGGAAAAATTTATATCAAAAGCATGATGTCAAATACTTTTGTAACTGTTATAATAGAGTAGATTTTCTACTCTATTTTCATATGAAAGGATTGATTGTTTATGAGTCTCATTAAAAATTTTCAAGAATATGGAAATCATTTAACTGAACTAGAAGTGGAATGTTTTCATAAACTTTTGAGTTTTCAGGATTTACAGCCAAATTTAACAATATCTTCATTATCTGAGGCTTTAAATGTATCCACAACAACTATTTTTAGAATGGTGAAAAAATTAAATTATAAAACATTTATGGATTTTCGCTATGATCTTTTATACCATCGTAGAGATGAATATGAATATACATCTAGATGTGATAATGTTTGTGATACTATTGAAAAGGAAATCAAAGATACAATGTCTATGTTAAGACATTTAGATATTGGAAAAGCTATTGAAAGTATAGTACAGGCTAAAAATGTTCTTGTTTGTTCCTCTGGGATGAATAAATATGTTGCGAAGATATTGGCAGTAAAACTGAGTTTATTTGGAATCAGAACAATATATCCAGATGATAATTGGTTTTTATATTTAGAAGCGAATCATTTAACTTCTAAAGATTTTGTCATTGTGATTTCACGTGGTGGGGAAACAAAAGATATTATTGACGTTATGAAAACTGCTAAAATGAATGGATGTCAAATATTATTAATTTCAGAAAAAATAAATTCAACGATGTCAAAACTATCTGATTATACTGTGAATGTATCAGTATCAAAAGATGAAGGATATGATATTGATTCACGTTTACATATGCATTTGGCTATTGAATATTTACTTAGAGAATTAGTGAATCAACATTTATATAGTAAAAAATATTTATAAATAAAAAATGAGGAAAGAAAATGGTAGAAAATATAATTAAACAAATGACTTTAAAGGAAAAAGTTGGTCAATTAAACCAGCATTTATATGGTTGGCAATGTTATCAGAAGGTAGGAGACCATTATGAATTAACAGATTTATTTAAAAAACACGTTAAAGAATATGGAGGCGTTGGTGCGATTTATGGAATTATGAGAGCTGATGCCTGGTCACAGATTGATGAACATAATGGGATTACACGCCAAGAAAGTTATCAGGTTATTCAAATGATTCAGGATTATATCAAGAAACATTCGCGTTTTCAAATACCAGCCTTGATTACAGAAGAATGTGTTCATGGTCATATGGCATTACAAAGTCCTGTTTATCCTACGCAACTAGCGATGGGGATGACCTGGAATCCTTTGTTGATGGAAAAAATTGCACAGAATGTCAGTCAGGAATTAGCCGCCAAAGGTGGAAATCTTGCTTTATTTACTGGTTTTGATGTATTAAGAGATCCACGTTGGGGAAGAAGTGAAGAATGTTTTAGTGAGGATGCGTATCTGACTTCACAAATGATTCAAAGTGCTGTGCAGGGATTTGAAAAAGATCAAAATGGAGTCAGCGTTGTTGTCAAACACTTATGTGCTCAAGGAGCCTGTGAAGGTGGACATAATTCGGATGCAGCTAAGATTGGTCCAAGAGAATTAAGAGATATTCATTTGCTACCAGTCAAGGCAGCAGTCAAAGCGGGTGCAAGAGCTGTTATGGCAGCTTATAATGAAATAGATGGAATTCCCTGTCATATTCATAAAAATCTTCTTCATCATATTTTAAGAAAAGAGTATGGTTTTGATGGCATTGTCATGGCTGATGGATGTGCTTTAGATAGACTGTTATTATTAAATGACAATCCTTTACAAATGGGAAGTCTGGCTTTAAAAGCAGGTGTTGACTTGAGTTTATGGGATCAGGTTTATACCAAACTTGATGAAGCTGTTAAACAAGGTTATGTCACTGAAGAAGAATTAGATATAGCGGTTGAAAGAATTTTAAGACTCAAAGAAAAGTTAGGTCTTTTTGAACCTTCACAAAATATACCATTGCCTCAATGTGATGAATTATTGTTGCAAAGTGCAAGAGAATGTCAAGTGTTATTAAAAAATGATACTCATATTTTACCATTAAAGAAAACACAAAAAATTGCTGTGATTGGACCTAATGCCCATCATTATCTCCATCAGTTGGGTGATTATACGGCTTATCAAAATCCTCAAGACATTGTGACTGTTTATCAGGGAATCTGTAAAAAAGCTTCACAAGTCAGCTATGCATTAGGATGTACTACAAGAAAGAAACAATTTGAAAATTTAGATGAAACATTAAAGATTGCAAAAGATGCAGATATTGTTGTGTTGGTTTTAGGTGGTAATAGTACGCGTTTATATCAAAATGCTTTTGAAAATAATGGCGCATTAAGAATTCAAGATGAAAATGAAATGAATTGTGGAGAAAATATTGATTTAGCAAGTCTTGAATTAGAAGGATATCAAAATCAATTATTAAAAGAGATTCATCGTGTGAATCCAAATATTGTCACAGTCTTGATTCAAGGAAGAGTTCATGTGATCAATGATGTCATGCGTTATTCTCAAGCGGTTGTGGCTAGTTTTTATCCTGGTTCAAGAGGTGGAGATGGAATCGCTGATGTGCTATTTGGAGATTACAATCCTAGTGGACATTTGAGTGTTTCTATTCCACGTCATGTAGGGGCATTGCCATGTTATTATAATCATAAGCATAACGGAGCACAAAAAGATTATATAGATTTACCATCTGGTCCATTGCTTCCATTTGGTTATGGACTGAGTTATACAACATTTGAATATCAAAATATATCTTTATCTCAAAAGATTTCCATTCAGGAATTAAAAGAAAAAGGACTCACTATTACTTTAGATGTCCATAATACAGGTCAAAGAGATGGAGAAGATGTGGTTCAGATTTATATCAAGCATTTACAATCAAGCATTGTTTCTAGAGTGCTGGAATTAAAAGGATTCCAGAAAGTATATGTTCCTCATCATGCTGTTCAGACAGTCAGTATCACATTGAGTTATGATGATCTGGCAATATGGAATATAGATATGGAACATATTGTAGAAACAGGACGTTTGGCTGTTTGTGTCGGTCAAGATTCACAAAATTATAAGGAATATAGTGTCTGTATTGAAGAAAGCTGCTAAGGTAGCTTTTTTTGATAAATTAGGGTAAATATGGTATGATAAATGCAGTTTATAGAGAGAAAAGAGGAAGAACAATGTATAGTGTCATTATTTTATGTGCTGGACAGGGGAAAAGAACAGGATTGAATTATAATAAAATGTTATATTCATTTCGTGGTAAGACAGTCTATGAAATGACTTTAGAAACTTTTATCAACGATACACGCTGTCAACAGATTATTGTTGTGACAAGACCTGAAGAAAGAAAAGAATTTCAACAATTATTAAGTGATGAACGCATAGAGTTTGTTGATGGGGGAAAAGAAAGACAGGATAGTGTATTTGCAGGTTTACAACATGTGACATATGAAAATGTTTTGATTCATGATGGAGCCAGACCTTATTTAAAAAAACAACAGATTGATGATCTGTTAACATGTCTAGAAGAACATCCAGCATGTTTATTAATGGTACCTTGTAAAGATACAATTAAAAGAGTGATTGATGGTGTTGTCGAAGAAACACTTAATCGACAAGAATTAATGCAGGCACAGACACCACAGGCTTTTCATACCAAACTGATTTTAGATGCTTACACAAAAGCGATACAACAGCACTATTTGGCTACTGATGATGCTCAAATGGTAGAACATTTTACTGATGAAAAAGTTTATTTTGTTTTAGGGGATTATGAAAATAAAAAAATTACAACAAAAGAGGATTTAAAATAAAACTTCTGAATATAATCAATGGGGTGGTCTTTTGAAAAAGAAAAAACACAGTTTACTTGTTATTATAATATTATTATGTATCTGTTTGACTATTTACTTCTTTATGCCACATCCACCATGTTCATTATCTTCTTTTGACAAAAGAGCTGTCTGGTTTGCGTATGGAGATTTAGAACAGTTTTCTTATGAATCAAAGGAAAGCTTTGAAGAAGATTTTTCACAAGCTATTGAAAATATAAAAGATTATAAAATCAATACCGTTATTGTTCAGGTGCGTGCTTTTAGTGATGCTTTATATGCATCAGAATTGTTTCCTCTTTCAAGAGTGATTACACATCAGGAATCATTATCATTTGATCCATTAGAAGTGATGATTGACATTGCTCATCAACAAGGTATGTCCATTGAAGCATGGATTAATCCCTATAGAGTCTCTTTAAATCAAGCAAGCTTTGAACAGTTTTTAAATCATTCACCGCATCGTGACTGGTTGGAAGATGCAACTCAGACAATTGGTTATGCCACATATCAATATATTTTAAATCCTGCCAGTCAGTCAGTGAGAGATTATATTGTTGATGGAGTGAAAGAAGTTGTGGAAAACTATGATGTTGATGGTATACATTTTGATGATTATTTTTATGTATCAGGAACACATGATGGCACAACGGCCAATCAACGTATGGATTATGTTAATATGCTCATACAGGATGTTTATCAGACAATTAAAGAGACTGATGAAAATGTTGTATTTGGCATCAGTCCTCAAGGCAATTATGAAAATTGTTTAAATGATGGGGCTGATATTGATACATGGTTAGGGGAAGAAGGCTATATTGATTATTTAATGCCTCAGATATATTGGAGTGATCAGTATGGTGAAAATAAAAAAACAACAATGTTTACTGATCGATGTGAGCAATTTGCGAAAATACCAAGACATCAAGATGTTATGTTATATGCTGGATTAGCGCTTTATCGTGCTGGCGGGGCTGTTGATGAGGATTATGGATGGCAGGAAAACTCTCGTAATATTGCTTCACAAGTTCAAATTTTATATGAAAATGGATATAAAGGGTTTAGTTTATTTCGATATGATTCATTCCTGAAAGAATCATCAATACAGGAATTAAATGAATTATTAAGGCAACATGCATAAAAAAGGATGTGACCAATCGACTTATATAGTCTATTGGATGACATCCTTTTTTGTTTTTGTATGGATTGTTTGTGTCAATTGATAACTTTCATCTATATATTTGAAAATATCTTCATCAGATAATGTTCCATCTAAGATGATAGAAATCCATTTCTTTTTATTCATATGATAAGCTTTATAAAAACCATTTTCTTGAAGTAGTTGTAAAATATGTTCTTCTTTTAATTTTAAATTGATGATTTCTACATCCCCGTTTTCAGAAGTGATTTTATTTTTATTGATGTTCATCATTAAAGCATACCATTTTTGATTGTTGTGATGTCTAAAAACGCCATAGTGAGGATCGCTCGTCCATGGAAAATCAGGATAATCATGATATGTTTTTATTATGTAATCAGCGATTCTATTGGCTTGAGGATATATAAAATATTGCGGTGTAGTACATTGGTCTTTGATATCATTTAAAATCTTTTCATATTCTTGACGTATTTTTGTGATAAATTCACCAGTTTGCGCTTTGATACGAAAATTGATATATTCTTCATGAAAAGCTAAATCAATCATTTTTCCATGAATATCTTCATCAGTATTGATAGTAATGATGACTTGAAAGCTATTATCTAAAATATTTTGAATATAAACATATTGATGACATTCTTTTTGAAAGCCATAGGCTATCAGTTTATTAAAATCAATTTTTGTTCTTTGAAATATATCTTGTTCTAAACTCAAGATGAATCACCTCATTATAGAGAATTTAAGAATTCTTGCCATTGATCTTCATGATCAACAAAATATTTCGGACAGATTTTACCAGTAATATCATAATGTCTAATCACATCTTGACTTTGTAAGTGATAGGAGTCCATTAAAGCACGCACGAGTTTTTGTAATGACTGGTAAGTTGCATCATTAAACTGTCCGCTTTCATCAGGATGGCAGCATTCAATAGAAATGGTATCTTTATTACGATTGTTAGAAGCATAAGCGACTTCATTCAAAGGAATACATTGAATGATTTCTCCTTCTAAACCAATGATAAAATGGCTAGATACAGAAGTCGTTCTGGTTATTTTCAGATTTTCAAAATAATCTCTGTTATTTTGAGCAGTGGAACCAGGATTGGCAGTATAGTGAATCACAATACCATTAACTCTTGGTAATGTTTTTCCACTTCGCGAATTGGGATTAACCGTTAAAAATTGATGTTGTATCGATAAGCCATCAACCTGATATTCTTCAATATCATTATGATGACGTGAAGACAGATAAATTGTTCCTATGCCAATGATCAGTAAAATCACAAGCATACAAATCATAGGCTTTTTATTGATTCTTTTTTTCTTTGCCATAAGATCACCTCGCTTTTACATTATGTCATGATAGCATTGAAAATGTATAAATAATTTCTTAATATTTTATAAATTGATGTGGATATCAACTATTATATCATGATTGTTGATTTGAGAATATCAAATGATTATTGTATTGTAAAAAGTATTGATTTTATGAGGTTTTTATATATGTCTGGATTGACAAAAGGGCGTATATGTGGTATATTACGTGAGCATGTAATAAATTTACTGCCTGTCTATATTTAAGATATAGACCATTAGACCATAGGAGGAGGTAAAAAGATGAATAAGTACGAAATCATGTTTATTGTAAAACCTGATGTTGAAGAAGAAACAAGAAATGCATTAATCGAAAACTTCAAAAACATTTTAACAAATGGTGAAGGAACTGTAGATAATGTTAACGAATGGGGATTACGTGATTTTGCTTATGAAATTCAGGATTACAAAAAAGGATATTATGTTGTCGTAGATACAACAACTACTCCTGAAAATATTTCTGAATTTGAACGTATTTCACGTATCAATGCAAACGTTATCCGTCATATGACTCTTAGAAGATCTAAATAAGAAGGTGAATTCTGATGATTAATCGTGTTGTATTAGTTGGAAGAATGACGAGAGATCCTGAGTTAAGAAGAACAAATAGTGGTGCTGCAGTTACAAGCTTTACTTTAGCATTAAATCGTAACTATAATTCAGCAGATGGACAACAGGCTGATTATATCAATTGTGTTGTTTGGAATAAAGTTGCTGAAAATGTAGAAAGATATTGTTCAAAAGGTTCATTGGTAGGTGTCGAAGGAAGACTTCGTTCACGTAGCTATGATAATGCTCAGGGACAAAAAGTGTATGTTGTTGAAGTTGTTTGTGATAGTGTACAGTTCTTAGAAACAAGAGCTGCTAGAGAAAGAGCACAGCAACAACAACCACAAGTATCACAAGATAACTTCTATGATATGAAAACAGTAGAATTAGAAAAGGATTTTGATAATTCTTTTGATTCATTTGATATCATGGAAGATGATATTCAATTTTAAGGAGGAAAAGGTTTATGGCATTCAAAAGACAAAGACCAAGAAAAAAAGTTTGCTATTTTACAAAAAACAAGATTGATTACATCGATTACAAAGATGTTGAATTATTAAAAAGATTTGTTTCTGCTAACGGTAAAATCATTCCTAGACGTGTAACTGGAACAAGTGCTAAATATCAAAGACAATTAGCAGTTGCTATTAAACGTGCTAGACAAATGGCTTTATTACCATACGTTGGTGAATAGAAAGAAAAAAAGCCCATATAATCAGGGAATTTTGAAGTTAAAATGTAAGCTGGTGGCAAACTGGTGGCACTTTTAAAGTGATTTTTAACTTAATATGATATGTTTTTTTAGAAACTACGGAAGCTATTTCGTAGTTTTTTTGTTGTTTCTTACACCATTACCTCAATATGTCGTAGGAAAGGACTTATTTTGTTATCGGAGCGTATAAAGTCAGCTTGAAACTTTATATAACATATGTGATCATAGATGGGAATTTATACTATGATAAATGACAATATTATGTCGATATGGATGAATATAAGAAATATCATCAATAAAGAAGATTTTTTCATGAAAAAAGGAGTCCAGATTGTCTGGCTTCCTTTTTAGAACAAATCAGAATGTGTACCTGTTCTAACCAATGCAAGTGTCAATTCACATTTTTCTATTCTATAAATGAGAAGCCAATCAGGCTCAATATGGCATTCTCTAAAGTTTCTATAATTGCCTGTCAATTCGTGGTCACGATATTTTTCATCAAGTGGACGCTGATTAGCCAGTTCATTAACAACGTATTTCAGCTTTGCCAAATCCTTTCCACGTTTCTTCATCAGCTTATAGTCTTTTTTGAAGGTATGATGATACCTGATTTTAAGCATCTAAATCATCGAATAATTCATCCACAGTATCAAATGATTTGCTGAGATTCTGATTGTTTGCTGTTTCATCAAGAATCTTAAGAGTATCACTGTTATATAGAGAAACATCAAAAGGTATTCTGCGTTCTCTACACATTTTTTTAATAAAGATTGTCAATGCAGTCGTTGGATTCAAACCTAGTTCTTCACATATCTTTTCGAAATCTTTCTTGACTGAATCATTGATTCTGAAGCTCATCTGTGCCATGTTTCATTCGCCTCCTTCTCTCACCATCATTATATCAAAATGTAATTCGTTGTCAATACATTGAACTACATTGATAGTATACGCAGTTTCAACCATTTTATGCACTATCTCATATCATTATTCATTATGGTAGTATATCTTTAATTGTTTATATACATGATTCATTTATTTTTGTTATAGTGTAAATAATTATATTATAAAAAGGTGATGAAAATCAATTAATGATAATCATTGCTTTTTTTGGGTATAATAAAATTATCGAGCAATTAGATTTACATAATCTCTTTAAAATAATAAATATAACGTATTTCAGTTATCATTGTAGTATAAAATAATCGAATAAATGAATTGTTCAAAGCATATGGAAATAAATTGAATATAAGAAATTTGAGTTGTTTAAAGGGAATGATTAAATTGATAATTCATATTGACAATAAAGATTTATCAGAAAAACTTCAATTTGCAAAAAGGTTAAATGAAATAGTTCCAGACAATGAGATGATTTTTGATTTTACAAAAATGCATAAATTTGATCCTCTTCCTATGTTGTTTATGGGAGCTATCATACGTCATTATATAAACAAGTTTCCACAAATATCCTTTGACTTTACTGGTGTTGATAATGGTGGAAAGAATTATGCAGGCACAATGGGTTTCTTTAAATATATTTCATCATCATTAGAAATTGGAAAGAAACCTGGTGAAGCAAACGGGAGTCAAAATTATATACCCATAACACCAATAGTTATAGATGAATTACAGAAAAAAGAATATGCGAAAGGGAACTATATGGTTCTTGGTGAGTTAATTGCAGCTGAAGCGAGTCGATTAGCACGTGTTGTAGATAGAGGAAATAAAGAATTGCATAGATTACTTACATTTTTAATTCGTGAGATTTTACGAAATACACCAGAACATGCTAAAACAAATACTGTTTGGATATGTGGGCAATATTGGCCAACTTACGAACTTGCAGAAATAGCAATTTTAGATGAAGGAATTGGCATTTATAACAGTTTGGTACAAAATGCTGCACATAAAGAATATATTACGAATAATCAAGAAGCATTATATTAGGCGTTAAAAGCCGGATATCGTCATATTGATACAGCAGCAGCTTATTTTAATGAGGAGGATGTAGGAAGAGCAGTCAAAGATAGTGGTATTCCTAGAGAAGACATCTTTATCACAAGTAAACTATGGTTACAGGATTATGGTTATGAACAAGCAAAAATAGGTATTGCAAGATCACTGAGAAAACTTGATTTAGGATATATTGATTTATATTTGATTCATCAACCCTATGGTGATGTTACAGGAGCTTGGAAAGCTATGGAAGAAGCTAAAAAAGCTGGACAAATCAAATCAATAGGTGTCAGCAATATGACACCTAAGATTTGGAATCAGTATGTTCCTCAATTCAAAACAAAACCAGCTGTTAATCAGGTTGAATGTAATCCATTCTGTCAACAAAGAGAACTTCGTCAAATTTTAGATAAAGATGATGTTAAATTAGAATGTTATTATCCATTGGGACATGGTAATACTGATTTATTAGGACATCCATTAGTCACTTCATTAGCACAAAAATATAACAAGGATGCAGGACAGATTTTATTACGTTTTGAAACACAGGATGGGCTTATTGTTTTACCTAAGTCTACCAATCCCCAAAGAATTCAAGGTAATATACAAATTTTTGATTTTCAATTAACTGAACAAGAAATGGAAGCTATGAGAGCATTAGATACTGGCAAAACTACACATGATCCAGAAGCAGAAGGTGTGGAAGATATGTTACGTAATGCTTTTGTGATTGAAGATTAAATAAAAATATATGATAGCACTTCAGGTTTTAAAGTGTACCCCATGTCAAGGACAATTAAATAAAAAGGTATATTTTATAAAAAAATTATCTTATATGATTGTGTCAAGGAGGAATGACACAGTCTTAAGCCACTGGTCAAGATCAGTGGCTTTGTGTCTAAGATGATTATGTATAATTTTAATGATTATAAAAATTTAGACTTGTTTGTGTTAAGTATGACAAATGTATTGAATTCAAGACCAACAGAAATGGTAATATCATTGAAGGAATCCTTTTCAAAGGAATTTATTATCATTGGATTGCCTTCCCATCTCTTAATGCTTCCTGTCAGCTTACTGTTTTTTTTAGATTCTTTTTGGAATGAGGAATAGCTTTTCAATCAGAATTATCAATCCTACACTGATGGCTATAAGTTCATCTCCACTCGAGAGTATATTTTCCAGCTTGAAAATCAATGCGAGATTTTATCAGTTGATTGAGAAGCAGACTCGTTTTGAATATGAGCTTGTGTTTATTGGGTATATATCTGCCATTCTTCTATGTAGATTGGCTTTCCTTAATCTCATACTAACATTAAGTAAAAAAGAAAAGACGGCAACTTGCCGTCAATATATTATATCAATAGGATTGTTTATCATATTTCCAAGCCTTCATCATTGTCGAGATGATGACTTATCATCTTCTCTATAACATCCAAATATGATTTTGTTTCTGTTAATGAACGCTCTATTTTTCTTTTTTCAAGTCTATAATTCAAAATATAACGTGTTCGAGCTTCCCACAATGAAAACATCTCACTATGATCATCAATATACTCATTAAGATACAATTCAACATTATTGATGTTTGCCAATCTTATCAATTGGTCAATATCGTGGGTTTTTGGATAGTTGACTCCATTCATTTCAAGCATATACTTGATGGATAGCTCCAGTGCCTGCTGGATATGATATCCGACATAATTAAGATAAGCTTCATCATTTATGGCAATGGTTGAGTAAATACTTTCTGCAACCTTTAAATTCTGCTTTGCCTTATCAAAAAGAGTTTCATTGTTCATATATGACCACTCCTTTCTTTTTTATTTCTTTCTTAAGACGTTCATCAGCAGTGAAATTAGTCCATAAGTCAAATACAAAATCAAAATATCTATTGATTACTTTTTTATCCTTCTTCAATTCTACATATAGGTCAATGTCAGAATCATTATGACAATTTGAAGTGATGCTTGAGCCAAATAATGTTATAGACTTTATGTCAGCATCCTGTTTGAGATAATCAAGCATTTCTTTTACTTTCCTTTGTTGTGTTGGATATACTTTTTCGCAGAATGGAAATGGATTTTGAATGCAAATTTTATATTTCAACTTAGACCACCACCTTATATTATAAGTATACCATATATAAACAAATATTTTCCAGTAAATTAACGACCGCAACTTGCCATCATTATAGTTCCATATCATTTTCTTCTTGTAGCTCATCATTAATCAATTGATTATTGGTAAGCACGGTAGATGTTAAATCGGATTGAATTTCATATGATTGAGTTGCTGCTATTTTTCGATAAGGGCGTTTGTTGCACCCAATTCCTGTTCCACAGATTCTTTATTTCTCAACATGACTGACAGATAGGTTTTTCCTTATCTTGGTGCTCTTTTTTGTTGACGCTTATTGTAGCTATTTTTCTAGCTTCTGATAGGCAATCTTTTCTTCAGGAGACATTTTCCTTGTCTTGAGGCGACCATCATTGTATTTTCTAGTATCTTCAAATCTTTCCAAGTGCGGTGCTTCCTTTTTTGTTCGTTGGACAATGTTACTTATATGTTTTGGCCCAAGATTATGTGAATCAATATCAAAGGAGAAAGTATGAAAGAAAGGGTATCACTCTTTGAATAGCAAGTCCAGAATTCCATTTTAAACTTTTGAGAATTTTGTGAGATATCTTTTTAATATATGGATTATCCCTGAGTATTTTCGTTTGTATGTTATAAAAGAAATCTGTTTTATATAGTTTTTTATTAGTAAGTTACTTATCATAGTAAACATCTTGATATAAATCATTATGATATATTTCAGCATTGTTACCTAGAAAAGCCTGGCTTGCATAAATGTCATCTTGTAATTGCCACATTAACCATGCTGTAACATATCCATCTGCTGAATATAACATCTCTCCGTGATCAGCCTCTTTTCTTCGCATCATGACTTTTGGTGAAGGAATTTTATCATACATTTGTTGCATGGCTTCTCAAGGAATAATAGCTTTGGTTTCAAAATCACCTTCTGTTCCTGCAATCATGAATAGGGGAATAGAAATTTGAGTGAGATCATAGGCCCATCCCAAATCATGAGCCATTTTTTCATGAGTGGGTGATAAAGCAATAGCTGTTTTATAAATCTGTTGATGTTTTGTATGAGATATAGCAGTCAATACACCAACACCACCTTGAGAATGACCCGTTAGACCAATGTGTTTCAAATCAATATGATGGTGGAGAATATGATTTTGATTTTCATTAATTTTTATTAAGTAGTCAATTGTTTCATCAGCTGATAAACCAAATCCTGTGCTTGGATCATCATTGCCAATGACAATAAATCCCCATGAAGCCAAATGCTGAAACAAAGCAGGATATTTTTTAGGTAAAACACCAGTTCCGTTTAATATAACGACAACAGGATATTGTTTTTGTGTCTTTTTTAATTCTTGAGGATAATAGATATGGAAATACTTTATGAGTTCTGTTCCTTTTTCTTTTTGATATGAGATATCATTTGGACCTAATTGAAGATATTGAGCTTCTATTGAGCCACCTGTTTTAATAGTCTTTGTATAATTGGTTGGAACAGATGGAATTGTAGACATTAATAAAAGTAAACAACCAACAAGCAATATTAAAATCAAAAGAATTATAGCTATTATTTTTATCATATTTTTAATCACTTATTTACTGACTCCTCTACAGGTATATATTTATCTAAATAAGCTTCTACTGTTTGCATATATTGATAATAGATTTTATTGTCATTTTGTAAGCCATGTCCGGAATGTTCAGCTACAAAGTATTGATAATCAACATGATGATCTTGATAGGTTTTTAATAAACGTTGTGAACCTTTAAAAGGTTGTACTTTATCATATTTTCTATAAGCAACAACACTTGGTACGGTTTCTTCGTTAATCCACATGAGAGCTGAAATAGGTTTGACTTTTTCAAGATATGTCTGATCTTGAATCATTTCAGATGTGATTTGTGTCCCAGACATGACACTGAATAATCCAGCTGCACCTTGTCTGGCTTCATCTGTATTTTGATCAAATCCATATATATTCTAATCTTCTTTGTAAAAGCTTGATGGACCTACAGCACCAAAGAGCAACTGAATGGGAACAGGGGATGTTTTGGCATCACGATAAGCATAAATCATCGCAAGAATATGTCCTGCTGATCCCCCGGCAATTGCCATTTGATCAATGGAATAACCATATTGTTTGGCTTGTTCAATGATATGAGGAATAGCGTCTTTGATTTCTAGAGATTGTGTGTAGACATTGGCATCAGGATTGTCTTCATTAAAAAGTGTATAATTAATCCCAACAGCAACATATCCTTTGGAACAAAGCCATGATAATATATCTTTATCTCCTGATTTGTCTCCAGAGGTAAACCCTCCAGCATGGAGATAAACAACCAATCCATAATGTTTTTTTGTCTGATCATGAGGTAAATACATATCAAATCGGTTTGATTCTTTTTCGCCATAAGATAAATCAGTATACAATGTTCCAACTTCTGGTGTCATTTTCACTTCATCATTTTTGGCCCATGAAGGTTTTAACACAACTTTTGAACCTATTCCTAGTAAAAAACAAACGACAAATGTCATTATGCATATAAATATAAACATTTTGCGGCCTCCCTTTTTTAAACTCATAAAAAGTTTCCTCCAAATAATGTACCACCTAAAAGTAAGTTTAAAATAGTTCTCAATGCTAATCTTCCTAATACAAAAGCCATAATAGCAATAATCAAAAGAATCATTATACGTGTTTTTGTTAAAGTCATATGTTCTCCTTTCGTTTCTATCTTGACAAGATCGTTTGTATTTTGTTAAAATTCTGATGAAACATATGTATCATCGAATGAAACAAGTGTATCATGGTTGATTGGCTTATTCAAGTTATTTAAAAAAATGATACGAAAAGGAGGATTGTGTTACATCATGGATAATGATGAAAGAAATCAATATGTCAAAGTGGCAATGACAAAAGCATTATTAGAACTTTTAAATACAAAAAATTTAAAGGATATAAAGATTAGTGAAATTACTGAAAAAGCTCAAGTTGGGAGAGTTTCTTTTTATCGTAACTATAAAGATAAAGAAGATATTTTAAAACAATATCTTGACAAAATTATCAAAGAATGGAAACTTCAAGATCAGATGCCCTTTGAATTGATTATGAAAACTTTATTTGAACATTTGGTAGCTTATAAAGATTTTTATATTTTACTTTATCAAAAAGATTTATTTTATTTATTTAGAAATACTTTAAAAAAATTAATGATTCAAGATAATCAATTATCTAATCCAGAAGCCTATGCAGTCGCTTATATGACTTATGGCATTTATGGCTGGATTAAAGAGTGGATTGCACGAGGCATGCAAGAAAGTCCGGATGATATTTATGCTTTTATGGAAGCACAAAAAACAGATAAATCTCATATATAAAAGGAAAGTTCTTATGTTATTTTCAACATTTGAACTTTCCTTTTATTCTTGCAAAGTTTCTTTATAATGTGTTCCCCATTGTCCCATAATATCAATAATAGGACGAAGCGATTCACCTATTTCACTTAAACTATATTCAACTCTTGGTGGTACTTCAGGATAAGCCGTTCTAATGACGATACCATCTTCTACCATGGATTTAAGCGTAGCAGTTAAAACTTTTTGAGAAATTCCATCTAATGATCTCCTTAGTTCATTATAACGTTTTTTTTCAGTCATCAAATCTCTTAAAATGAGTAGTTTCCACTTACTTCCTATAAGTTGAACAGTTGTCGCAACAGGACATTCAGGTAAATTTTCTTTTTTGATCATTTTAAACACTCCTTATAGTCAATTTTTATGATATATGCCAAAAGTTATGTATATAAGAATTATATGATATAAGCATATCATGATGCAAATCATAAAATCAATTTTTTTATAATTCCTACTTTTTGGTAACTATAGCACAAAAAAGTGCCTACTTACAAATTTATCAAATTTGGAGTATATTATGATAGAGGAGAGAAGAACAATGGAAAAACAAATGGATTTAAATAAAAAGTCTTTTATACCTGTTCATACAAATATTGAAAATGTAGAACTTGATGGTGAAAAAGTATTAAGAGTTATCAAAGTTGAAAAAATCATGGAATTTGATGAAAATACTTATGCAAAATTAAAAGATTTTTCATTTCACAATGGAACAATCGAAGTGAAAATGTTAAGTCGTCTATTGCCTGATGCACCAGATTTCGCAAGAGGATTTATAGGTATTGCTTATCGTATTACAGATGATGACAAGCAATTTGAGTCATTTTATGTACGACCAACAAATGGTAAACAATGTCAAGATCCTATGAGAAAAACGCATGGATGCCAGTATTTTTCATATCCAAAATATACTTTTGAATATTTTAGAAATCATCAAATCACACAATATGAAGCACCTGCTGATATTGATTTGAATGAATGGATTCAATTAAAAGCAGTTATTGAAGATGAACATGCTTCATTTTATATCAATGATAAGCTGATTCTTGTTGTAGAAGATATGAAACATGGGAAAGATTTGAAAGGTTCAGTTGGATTTTTTGTAGATATTGGAACAGAAGCTTTCTTTAAAGATTTAAAAATTGATATCAAATAGTTATTTGAAAAGCTAACCCTGGGGTTAGCTTTTAAAGTTCATGAAATATAGGTTGCATCTTATCAAAAGTACAATAATATTCAAAGCCTAATTTTTTAAGTTCTTCTCTGGCTTCTTCAATATAAGCACCGAGATGATCGGGTTGATGTGAATCACTACCAATTGTAATAATTTGACCACCCAGTTCTTTATAAAGCTTTAAAATATTTCGAGATGGGGTCATATCTTTTAAGCCATAACGATGATATGAAGTATTGATTTCAATGCCTTTACCATCTTTGATAACAATCTCTAAAATGTCTTTGACAATATCTTGAATATAAGCAAAATCAATAACACCATTTAAATCATAACGTGTAATCAAATCCATGTGTCCTAAAACACTATAATCTTTATATGTTTTTACAACTTCAAGCATTTCCTGATAATAGCGCATATTATATTCAAGCTGTGTTTTGCCTTTTTGAAAATCCTGTGTCCAAAATTCTTGATCTTCTACCTGATGAATAGAAAGAATAATAAAATCAAAAGGATATTCATGAAATAATTTTTGATATTTTTCAATTGTATGTGTCTGAATACCAAATTCCAGTCCCATTTTCAATGTCATCTGATCTTTATATTTTTCTTTTAACTCATCAATTTCTTTTTCATATTCAGGATAATTGACATTTGCTAAAAGTGTTTCATATCTTTTTTGAAAAGCTCGTGGATCATCCCAGTCATACTTGATTCCATAATCCACATGATCAGTAAAACAGATTTCTGATAATCCTTTATTAATACCATCTTTCACAACATCTTCCATGAGATATTCACTATCATCACTATAGTGAGTATGTACATGATAATCACAAAGCATAATATTCCTCCTATCTTTATTTCTAGTTTATCAAAAAAACATAAAATAGAAAGCTAAAAACATCTTCCTGACAAATATTTTTCAATAAAACAAGATTATTTCTTTATTTTCAGAATATATTTTGTAAATCCTATTTACAAAATATAAGCTTATACATTTTATTTTTTAAAACAGGTTTTGAAACTTTCGTTCAAGTCTTTTATCATGAAATCCTTTTTGTTAAATTAAAAAAGCAGAAAGGAGAAAAGTTATGGAAAGTATCAGAAATTATAAAAGTGTAAGTCTTTGGCAACGTTATCAGAATAGTTATTTAAGTTACTTTTTCATGTATAATTTTTATTATTTATCATGGGCATTATTGAGTGCTTTGATTTCAGTTTATTTGATGGGCATGGGATTTAAAGCCAGTGAGGTTTCATTGGTTGTATCTGCCTCATTTTTAATATCTTTAATCACACAACCCATCATTGGTAAATGGAATGATCAGTATAATCTCAAAAAAGTGAATACTATTTTATTTGTCATTGCGATTGTGGGTGGTCTTGTTTTTATGTTATCATGTCATCTTATCATGATTATGATCAGTTACAGTGTTGTTTTGATGAGCATTAATGGTGTCAATCCTATCATGGAAAAAATTGCGACTGCATCCCCTTATCAATATGGAAAAATAAGAATTTGGGGAACAATTGGTTATGCTTTAGGTTCACAATTAGCTGGGCTTCTATACGAACGTATTTCACCACAATCTATTTTTATTGTTTTTGTTTTCACCATGTTTTTATGTATTCTTGGTTTGTTAGGAACTCAACCACATATGCAAAAACAATCACAGCGTGACAATACAGCCAAAACAAGCGAAATATTAAAAAATAAAAAGTTCTTATATTATTTACTGATTTGTGGTCTGTTTTATGGTGTGACTTATATGTCTAATACATTTATTCCATCCATGTTGACAGATAAAGGATTAGATGTAGGAATAACATCGACAGTCTTATCTATTGCTGTTTTTTGTGAAGCACCACTTGTATTATTATCTAGTCATTTTATGGATCGTTTATCTAATAAAACATTATTAATGATTGCGACGACAATGGTCTGTGTTCAATGTGGTGTATATGGATTAGACATGCCTATGTGGATGACTGTGATTGTCACTTTTTTAGTCAAGCATCCTGCTGGAATGTTATTTATAATGACTAATCTTAAAGTTGTGAATACATTAATTGATGAAAAACATCAGATTACCGCTTTAGCCATTGTCGCGACATTAAAAAATCTAGTTTCAATTATCTTTCAAAATGCAGCTGGATACATACTGGATATGAGTTCATATTCTTATCTTTATATGATTTGTCTGATTTGTATGGTGATCAGTTTATTATTAGTTATTTTCTTTAAGATTGATCGAGGAAATGAAAAAAGATTATTTAGTTAGAAATTGGGAATGAGAGAAGAATAAGGAGAGATGAAAATGAATCAGAATACAAAAGTCAAATTATGTTGTTGTCAAAAGATGCCTATTATTGCTTTAGGTGTATGGCAAAGTGGAAAAGATACAAAACAGGCTGTTTTAGATGCTTTAAAAGCGGGTTATCGTCATATTGATACTGCAGCCTGTTATGGTAATGAAAAAGCTGTTGGAGAGGCTGTCAAAGAAAGTGGAATACCAAGAGAAGATATCTTTATTACGACAAAATTATGGAATGATGATATCAGAGCTGGAAATACACACAAGGCTTTATTAACAAGTTTACAGAAATTACAGATGGATTATGTAGATTTATATTTCATTCATTGGCCTGTAGAGGGTTATGTTGAAGCTTATTTAGAAATGGAGAAACTGAAAGAAAAAGGACTTGTCAAAAGTATAGGTGTATCTAATTTTAGAAAATCACATTTACAAAATTTATTATCTCAGGTTCATAAGATTCCAACAGTGAACCAAATAGAAATCAATCCACAAATGCAGGATGAAGAAACTATACAGTTTTGTCAGGACAATAAAATTGTTTTGGAAGCCTGGTCACTACTAGGAAGTGGAGCCTGTTTACATATGCCTGCTATTCAAATGATTGCTGATAAATATCATAAATCAACAGCACAGATTATTTTAAGATGGTTACTACAAAGACATATTGTTGTATTACCTAAATCAGTTCATAAAGAACGTATTGAAGAAAATATTGATTTGTTTGATTTTGAATTAACGAAAGAAGAAATGGAGATCATGAATGCACTGAATCAAAATAAAAGAACCGGACCTGATCCAGACCATTTTGATTTTTAAGGAAGAATGTCTATGCGTATACATTATAAAAATAGTTATTTCAGTTATTTACTCATGTATTTCTTTTATTTCTTTTCATTAGCTGTTTTTTCTGGATATATATCTGTTTATTTGATGGATAAAGGTTATCATGCTTCACAAGTTTCTATGGTTGTCTCATGTTCATTTATTTTATCCATGATTATTCAACCTATTGTCGGTTATTTCAATGATCATTATTCTCAAAAAAGATTAAATATGTTGATTTTATTATTAGCAGCAGTTTTAGGAATCATATTTATTTATGCTCAAAATATTTATATGATTGCTTTGATTTATAGTTTAGCTTTAGGATTATTTAATGCGGCTAATCCTGTTATTGAGAATATGGCAACATTATCACGTTTTTCCTATGGAAAGATTAGAATTTGGGGAACGATTGGTTATGCGGTTGCATCTAAGATATCAGGTGTTATTTATGATGATGTTTCACCAGAAGCTATGTATGCATTCTTTACGATAGGATTGATTTTATGTGTCATAGGTATTTATGGCACACAAAATGTAAAACAGATTAAAACCCAAAAGAAAGAAAAAACAACAGGTTTATTTCAAAAGAATTTTATCATCTATTTAATTATTGTATGTCTGTTCTATGCTATAACAAATACCAATACAACCTACCTACCAGCTATGTTTCAAAATTTGGGATTATCAATGAATACAATATCGACAGTGATTTTTATTTTGACTCTTTCTAAACTACCGATTATTTATTTTTCACAGTATTATATGAACAGATTAACTAATAAACAATTACTTATCGGTATATTTTTATTACTAACGATACAGTTTTTTACTTATTCCTTTATAAAACAGGCAATGATTGTAATCATTGTATCAATATGTACAAAAGCAGTTTCCACAATGTTATTTATCATGTTGAATTTAAAAATTGTCGCAACAATTGTGGATATGAAACATCAGATGAGTGCCTTAGCCCTTGTTCAGACATGTCGTAATTTTGGCTCTATTGTGTTTCAGTTTGTTGCTGGATATTTGATTGATTTTTATTCATATGATATATTTTATTTAATTCTATGTTTATTATCTATAGTGGGTATGGTGATTTGTATCTTTTATAGAATACCAAGTGGAAATCATCAACATTTATTTGATTAGGAGGTTTTTTATGGAATTTCAAGATAAGGTTGTGGTTGTGACAGGTGGCGCTAAAGGTATTGGGAAATGCATTGCTGAAATGTTTCAAAAAGAAGGAGCGCATGTTTGCATTATAGATACTGAAAAGAATGATTATTTTCAGGGTGATGTTGGCAGTCAAGATATTTTAGAACAGTTTCATCAAAAAGTGATTGATGATTATGGGCATATAGATTATTTGATTCATAACGCAAAACCACTGTTTAAAGGAATTGAAGAATGTAGTTATGATGAATTTCAATATGCTTTATCTGTTGGTGTCACTGCTCCGTTTTATTTGACGAAATTGTTTCAAGATGATTTTCGTAAAGGAGGTTGTATTATCAATATTTCTTCATCAAGAGATGGGATGAGTCAGCCTCAAAGTGAAAGTTATAGTGCGGCTAAAGGTGGTATTCATGCCTTAACGCATAGTTTAGCCATGTCCTTAGCTGGAAAAGTGCGTGTGAATTCTATTTCACCGGGATGGATTCAAACAGAATCAGACCAGACAGTTTATCAGGGAGCAGATGTTTTACAACATCCTGTCAAACGTATTGGGAAAGTTGAAGATATTGCGCATATGGTTTTATTTTTATGTAGTGATAAAGCTAGTTTTATCACTGGTGAAAACATTTGTATTGATGGCGGTATGACAAAACAGATGATTTATCATGGAGAACATGGATGGGAATATAAGGGATAGAAAAAGATATAGCGCAATGGCTATATCTTTTTTAAAATTCATCTTCTTTCATAATATCAATGGTTGAAAAACGTCCTTTTTCAATCATTGAAGAAATCTTTGTTTTTCTTTCTACGTTTTGATCATAGTTTAATGCAAAGATGCAGGAATAAAGTAAATCTAATATATATTCAAAAGAAATATCAGTAGAAAAAGTCGCAATCTTTGAATAAAGCTTTTCTCTTGTACAAATTCTTAAAACCACATCTGCATGTTTAGAAACAGTGTTTTCACCGATGTTTGTTAAAGCGATGATGGGAATGCCATTGGCTTTTAAAGCTTGAATGACTCTTGAAAGAATGGGTGTTTCACCTGAATAAGAAACAATAATAGCACAAGATTGAGGTTCAGCATTCATAGCACTATAAACCAGTTCTCCTTGCAGATGACAGATCGTGACTTTCTTTTGGATTCTAGACATATTATGTGCAATTCTGATTAAAGTAGAAGGTGAAGTATATGTAGCGTTTGCTATATCCTTGGTTGTCATATCCTTAATTTTCATTTTTTCTTTTAAAATAAAATCAATAATGACTCTTTCGCTATGAGAAAAGTCACATCTTTCTAATCGTTCTCTAATTAACATGGATATCACCTCATTTTTATCATAGCATAATTTTTTAAGGACTCTAGAATCACCCAAAGATTCAAAATGAATTTACATAATTGCGTATTAAAAACAACTTATTTGTAAATGGAATTTTATTTCAATGAAATACCATTGTTTAATGAATCTAAAATCAATATGATAAAAGTGCTTATAAAAATGATAAGGAGGAATCGTATGTTATCAAATTCAAAATTAGGTTTTGGGTTAATGAGATTACCAAAAGACAAGCAAGGTCAAATCAAGTTAGATGAAGTCCAGAGAATGGTTGATTCTTATATGGAAAGAGGATTTAACTATTTTGATACGGCTTATGTGTATGAAGGAAGTGAAGAAGCTATTCGTCAAACTTTAGTTGAAAAGTATCCTAGAGATGTTTATACATTAGCAGATAAGCTTCCTGCATGGAAATTAGCTTGTCAGGAAGATGTTGAAAGGATTTTTCAGGAATCATTAAATAGAACGGGTGTTGATTATTTTGATTTCTATCTATTGCATAGTGTTGAAAAGAGTCATTATCCAACATATGAAAAATATCAGTGTTTTGATTTTATTCAAGAAATGAAAAAGCAGGGAAAAATCAAATATATGGGATTCTCATTTCATGATGATGCTGATTTTTTAGACAAAGTTTTAACAGAGCATCCTGAAATAGATTTTGTACAGTTACAACTTAATTATTTAGATTGGGAAAATGGAGTGATTCAATCAAGAAGAAATTATGAAGTAGCTAGAAAACATCATAAACCCATTGTTGTGATGGAACCTATCAAAGGTGGAACACTGGCAAGCTTTTCTGATGATATTGAAAAAATATATAAGGACTACGCTCCTCAAAAATCTATAGCGTCATGGGCTTTGCGTTATGTTGCATCCTTAGATGGTGTTATGACAATTTTATCAGGTATGTCTAATGCACAACAGATGAATGATAATCTGGATACGATGACTCATTTTGAAAAAATCAATAATGAAGAAGCCAAATTGATCAAGCAAGTTACAGATCAAGTCTTATCATATCCAACTATTCCATGTACAAAATGTCGTTACTGTACACCAGGCTGTCCAATGCATATTCAAATACCGGATTTATTTACAGCTTATAACAGTGCCAAAATGTATGGCGAAAATAGACGCTATCAGATTTATTATAAAGATCATAGCACAGGAGATTATCAACCCGCTAAAGCTTGCATTGCATGTGGACAATGTGAAAGTGTCTGTCCACAGCACTTAGAGATTATATCTTTACTCAAAGAAGTATCAGAAGTTTTTGATTCATAGAAAAGGAGATGGAATCATGAGTCGTGATTATTTATTTCGTTATTTTTATCGCTGGGTGAGCACAATGAAAAATGCACATGTCTGTCATGACAAGAATATTGTGTGTTTTTGTAATGATAAGTATCATGCTCATATCATATTTTATAAAGAGTTTAACATGATGGAATTGTCTATTGAGGATAAATGGACTGAAAAGAATGTGTTTTATTTACATTTTGAAATGATGGATATTTTATCAACCAGAAAAAACATTCTCTCTTTCTTCCAATTTCTAAAAGATGAAAATCATCACAATAAAGTAAATTCCTCTTTAAAACTTTCCTCTTTAAAAATATTAATCTGTTGTACATCAGGTTTAACAAGTCATTATTATGCTTCTTTAATGCAACAGGCTCAACAAAATATCTTTGTGGATGCTTATCCAATAATGAATGTAGAAGATGTAGCAAATGATTATGATATCATTTTATTAGCACCTCAAGTGGCTTATATGTATCCAAATTTAAAAAGAAAGTTTGGCAAAAAGGTTATGGAAGTAGAAGCCTTAGATTTTGCGACAGGAAATGTTAATCATACTTTAGAAAGTATTTTTGTATAGATGTTTTTAACGATGCGTAATAATCATAATTGAATATATGTTTATATGATTTTCTTCTGTTATTTTGTTAAAATTATGTGTTCATCTTATCAAATATTTCCATTATAGATGGTTTTGTTGGGCTTAAAAAACTAATAAGATGAAAAGATATTGATATCAATAGAAATATACTTATAATAAAATTATAAGCTTATATTTTATATGAGGAAAGGAGAAAGAAGATGGTATTAAGTAAGGATTTTTTATGGGGTGGAGCTTTAGCTGCCCATCAATTTGAAGGTGGTGTTTTAGAAACATCAAAAGGTTTAAGTGTCGCAGATGTCATGACAGCAGGAGCACATGGCGTACCTAGAGAAATTACGGATGGTGTGATTGAAGGAAAATACTATCCTAATCATGTTGGGATTGATTTCTATCATCATTATAAAGAAGATATTGCCATGTTTGCTGATATGGGCTTTAAATGTTTTAGAACATCTATTGCCTGGACACGTATCTTTCCATTGGGTGATGAAGAAGAACCTAATGAAGAAGGATTACAGTTCTATGATGATGTTTTTGATGAATTATTAAAATATGGTATTGAACCCGTTATTACTTTATCTCATTTTGAAATGCCATATCATTTAGCCAAAGAATATGGTGGATTCATGAACAGAAAGACAATTGATTTCTTTGTGAAATTCGCAAAGGTCTGCTTTGAAAGATATAAAGATAAAGTCAAATATTGGATGACTTTCAATGAGATCAACAATCAGATGAATTATAAGAATGATATCTTCGGATGGACAAACAGTGGAGCTCATTTTGGAGATTATGATAATCCAGAGGAAGCCATGTATAAATGCGCTCATCATACCCTAGTTGCCAGTGCTCTAGCTGTCAAAGCAGGTAAGGAAATCAATCCTGATTTCAAGATTGGAAACATGATAGCCATGGTTCCTATTTATCCATACTCTTGTCGTCCTGCGGATATGGTGTTATCAGTACAAATGATGCATGATCGCTGGTTCTTCTGTGATGTCCAATGTCGAGGACATTATCCAGCTTATGCTTTAAAGATGTTTGAAAGAAAAGAATTTGATATTGATATTACAGAAGAAGATAAAAAAATCTTAGCAGAGGGAACAGTGGATTATATTGGATTCAGTTATTATATGACAAACACTGTAGATTCAACAGCGCATAAAGATGTTTCTAAGGCAACAGATGGTTCTAGTGAATACAGTGTAGAAAATCCATATGTCAAAGTTTCTGACTGGGGATGGGCTATTGATCCAGAAGGATTAAGATATGCCTTGAATATTTTCTATGAAAGATATGAAAAACCATTATTCATTGTAGAAAATGGATTTGGCGCAATAGATGTTAAAGAAGCAGATGGTTCATGCCATGATCCATATCGAATTGACTATCTAAGAGCACATATTGAAGAAATGAAGAAAGCAGTAGAAGAAGATGGAGTAGACTTAATGGGATATACACCATGGGGATGTATTGACTGTATTTCATTTACAACAGGAGAAATGAAAAAACGCTATGGATTTATTTATGTAGATAGAGATAATGAAGGACATGGAACATTAGAAAGAAGTAAAAAAGATTCTTATGACTGGTATAAGAAAGTCATTGCTTCTAATGGTGAGGATTTAGATTAATCAAAAAGAGAATACAATATTAAAAAGAGGTTCCAAGATTTTCTTGGAGCTTTTTTTGTAAAAAATCATAGACTTGAAAATATTTATTATTGAGAATATTTAAAAAAATAGATAAGATAGAATTATGGGAAAAGTGGTGAAATCATGGTTAAAAACAATTTAAAATCATTAATAGTGATATTAGGCATCATTGGAGCATTGATGATAGGCATTATTTATTATCATTATCAATATCCTAATACACAAAATCGCATATTTGGTGTGACATACATGACAATGAATAATCCTTTTTATGAAGTTATCAACAATGAGTTATTGAAAGCAATAGAAGACAATGGCGATCAGCTTCTTGTCAGAGATCCTGCTTTAGATGTGGATAAACAAATAGAACAGATATACTCATTTATTGATTATCATGTAGATGGTATTTTTATTAATCCCATTGATTCTGAGAAAATTACACCAGCATTAGAAGCGGCTCATCAAGCTGGAATACCTGTTATTGTTGTGGATGCACCTGTTAAAAATGAAGAACTTGTGAATTGTACAATTGTTTCAGATAATTATGATGCAGGGGTACAATGTGCCAATGATATGATGAAAAGATTTGATTCTGCGCGCATTGTTTTGTTGAAACATACAAATGTCAAATCTGCGAAAGATCGTATAGATGGTTTTTTAGATACAATAGATGGATTATCACAATATCAAGTTGTAGATGAAGGTGAGTGTGAAGGACAGGTAGAACTGGCGATGCCTTTAATGGAAGATATATTACAGCGTCAATCAAATATTGATGTTGTCATGGCATTGAATGATCCAAGTGCTTTAGGAGCTTTGGCTGCATTGGAAGCACATCATCAGGAAAATACAGTTGTTTATGGAGTTGATGGAACACCTGATATGAAAACACTTATAGGTAGTCATGCAATGATAGCTGGAACAGTCGCTCAATCACCTATTTCTATTGGGCATCTGGCAGCAGAAAAAATGTATGAATACTTAGCAGGAAAAGATATTGAAAATGAAGTTGTCATACCTGTTCAACTGATTAATGAAGATAATATTGAAATGTATGATGAAACGGGGTGGCAATAATGCAATATTCTTATCAGCGTTTATTATCATTTTTAAGAAATGCAATGACGATATTGAATATGTTGATTGTTGTTTTTTATGGCAGTGTTATTCTTTTGACAACGCAATATATTGTTTCCACACGTTTGGCTAGGGATTTTTTAGATCGGATTACGCATCTTCCACATCAGCCCATTGTTGCATTTTTTGGTTCATTGATGTTGTATGGTATATTTATCTTTATTATGTATAGTCGTAGTGAAAAAGTAATTGCGCATAAAAGACTCAATTTTATTTATAGTTTTATTGAAATGATTGTTAGTTTTACTTTGATTTATTTTTTGTATATGGGATATAATGGTATCTTGTTGCTTGTTTTTTGTGATTGTATATTTCATTTAAGAGATGGAAGATATTCTAAGTGGTTTATTTGGGTTTTGGTTGTGGCTTATTTAATATCTAGTTATGATGTTTTTTCGGCTATTTTTCCATTGACAAGTATAAATGAATATTTTCAAATCTATGGATCACAAATTAATGGTATCTTTATGATGAGTAAGTCATGTTTAGAAACGCTCAATATGATATTGTTTATTGCTTTTATGATTGTTTATCTGGTAGATGAAATACAAAAGAATCAGCATATTTCTCAAGAATTGGATATGGTGCATCAGGTGAATAAAGAATTAGAAAATTATGCAGCCATTACCGAAAAAATTGGAGAAAACAATGAAAGAAAACGTCTGGCTAGAGAAATCCATGATACTTTAGGTCATGCCTTGACGGGAATAGCAGCAGGAGTGGATGCTTGTATTGCGATGATTGATCAAAATCCTAAAGCAACGAAAGCGCAGCTACAAGTTATTTCAAAAGTTGTCAGGCAGGGCATTAAAGATGTTCGTAATTCTTTAAATAAGTTAAGACCAGGAGCTTTAGAAGAACATAGTTTAAAAGAAGCTATAGAACGTATGATAGGAGAATTTTCTAGTGTAAGTGATCTGACGATTGCATTAGAGTATGAACTAGAAAATATAGATCTGGAAAAAACAAAAGAAGAAATTTTATTTAGAATTATACAGGAATCTATTACGAATGCTTTGCGTCATGGACATGCGACAGAAGTTCATATTCATCTTTATCAGGAAAATCATTTCTTATATCTCAAAATACAAGATAATGGAATTGGTTGTGATCATGTCCATTATGGATTTGGCTTAACACAAATGAGAGAACGTCTTGCGGTTATTAATGGTCAGGTAGAGTTTGATGGTCATCATGGCTTTTTGACAATCGCTAAAATACCAGTATAAGTAAGGGGAGAGGACAGATAATGATTAAAGTGATTATTGCAGATGATCAGGAATTGATTAGAGAATCTTTAAAAATTGTATTAGGGACACATGAAGATATCCAGGTTGTAGATGTTGCATCGGATGGGTTTGAAGTGATTCATATTCTTGAACAAGAAACAGCTGATGTCATTTTGATGGATATTCGTATGCCAGGAATGGATGGTGTTCACTGTACAAAAATTGTGAAGGAAAAATATCCTCAAACAAAAATTATTATTTTGACAACATTTGATGATGACGATTTCGTATTTAGTGCGCTTAAATATGGAGCGAGTGGTTATTTATTGAAAGGTGTAGGAATGGATGAGCTTTATCAGGCTATTGTCACTGTGAATAGTGGTGGAGCTATGATTAATCCCGATATTGCCACGAAAGTTTTCAGCATGTTTTCTAAAATGACACAAAATAATTATGCAATTCAGGTTGATGAAGAGGCTATTCAAGATATTAGTCATCCTGAATGGCGAGTGATTCAACAAGTTGCATTTGGATTATCCAATAAAGAAATAGCACAAAAGCTTTTTCTATCAGAAGGAACAGTAAGAAATTATTTAAGTTCGATTTTATCTAAATTAAATTTAAGAGATCGTACACAACTGGCAATATGGGCGGTACAAACAGGTATTACGACAAAGGATTTTAGCGATGAGTAGAAAAAAGATAGTCTGTATACTGGTTGTATTGGGATGTCTTTTATGTGTTGTTTGGCGCCCTCAACGCATAACTTTAAAAGTTGGTATTTTTGCTGGAAGTAACTGGGATGTACCTAATGGTGATTGTTATAAAATTATTGATCAGGCTATTGAAAGATATGAAGAGGAAAATCCTGATATTCATATTGAATATGAAAGTGGTCTTTTAAAAGATGATTATTCAGAATGGTTATCTGCTCAATATTTAAAAGGAGAAGAACCAGATATCTTTATGGTCTTAAGTGAAGATTTTAATACTTTAAGTGCGCTAGGTGCATTAAAGAACTTAGATGATTTTATGCAAAAAGATAGTCAGTTTCATAGTGATGATTACTATGAAAACGCCTTGCTTGCAGGGCAATATCAGCATCATCAGTATGCTTTGCCTTATGAAAGTAATCCAACATTAATGTTTGTGAATCAAACATTACTGCAAAAAGAAAATATAGATCTTCCAAGTAATGACTGGACTTTAGATGATTTTTATAATATCTGTCAACAAGTAACAAAAGATACGAATAATGATGGACAGATTGACCAATATGGTTGTTATAATTATGATTGGTTAGACTCTGTTTATAGTCATGAAGTTAGTTTGTTTGATGAAACAGGTCAGACATGTTATTTAAACCAGGAACCTGTAAAAAATGCGATTGCTTTCATTCAGAGATTGAATCAATTGAATAAAGGCTATACAGTGACTTCTCAGGATTTTGATACAGGGAAGGTGGCATTTTCTCCGATGCCTTTTGCACAATATCGTACTTATAAGCCTTATCCTTATCGTGTTCAAAAATATTCTCAGTTTGAATGGGATTGTGTTCCTATGCCTGGGATGACAGAAAGTCGTAGTGAAGTGTCTTCATTATTGATGGGTATTTCTGCTCGTACATCTTATGGACAGCAGGCCTGGGATTTTTTAAAACTACTAACATATGATCAAGAAACGCAAGAAAGTCTTTTTCGCTATTCACAGGGAATATCATCTTTAAAAACTGTTATTCAATCAACTGAAGCATTAAGTCTACTCAACGAAGAATCCTTAGGAGATACGCAAGTTGATTTAAGCTTGTTGAATGATGTTATGGAAAATGCTATGAATCAAAATCAATTTCGAAAATATAATGCCACTCTAACAATGATGGATACACTGATACAACAGATGATACAAAATAATGAAGATTTAGATTTATCATTAATGTCTTTACAAAATGAAGTTAATGAATATTTAAGAGAATAAAGCATCAAAAATTGTATATTTTTCTAACTTGTTTATGATTTATAATGAGTCATGAAAAAATAAGAGATTTCAACAATGATTTTACGCTATCATTTAAGAAATCTCTTTTTATATTTCATTATTATATTCTTTTGTATCTGTAATTAGAGGCTTTCTCTTATTTTGTTTCTCACCATCATAAGACTATATCCTAGTCAATTTTTACCCTTCCAATAAGACATATCATATCTTTTTTTATCATTCATTGACAAACCAATACCCCAGATTTTATCGCCAACAGCGCATTCAGCCAATATAGTTTCTTATGTGTTTAATAATTCTATTTTTAATTGTTCATTTTGTGAAAATTTAGCTAATAAACCTTCATAAATAATAATTTGCCTGATACCATTCCAATAAGATTCATTATAATTGGAAACTTCTCTTCCTAACGCTTTGATAGTGGCAGGATTATCAGTAGATAGTATTTTTTCAGCTATTTCATGATCATGAAAATATTTAGCTTTCATATACATCATGTATTGTTCCATAGAAGAAAAGGACATATCATGTATAGTAAACTGTGATATGTACCAATTGCTTAAATATCCATTTTCTTCATCTGGGTTATGAAAGAAAACAAAATCCATATTAGTATTCACCCACTTTCTTGACTGCTAATTCTAAATTATCAGTTAGGTAAAAAATCCTCTACCATAATCATGCTTATCTTCTCCATAGCCATAAGTAGGTTTAATCATTTTATGAGGACTTCCATGATATAAAATAATTTTCGTCATATGATCTGTTCCTTTCTTTTCAACTGAGTTAATAATAATAAAACTATACTGAAAACTTATCTATGTGGAAAGTCATTGATGACAGCAATAACATAGCTCCATCTTGTTGTATAAATATGAGTGTTTTCTCATCTTTCTTGTTAATTACTTTGAATATTTCATGATGAGATTTATATTGATAAAATATCCCATTCTATAATAACAATTCATTCTTCTTATGGATAATTTTGCTATATGTTTTTGTTGAGTACAAGAGTTAATTGTTAAGAAAAGAAATTTATTAAAAAAGCATGACAAATGTCATATTTGTTTCTATCATCTGTCATGATAAAAATGTGACAATAGACAGATGGAATGAAAGGGCTTAATTGATACAATAATGGTGTCAAAAAGAGGAGGGGAAAAAAGAAATGAAATACTTAGTCTTGGTAAGTCATGGACAATTTGCTGATGGATTAAAAGATGCACTTTCCATGTTAGCAGGAGAACGTGATGATGTTTTATCAGCTGGTTTAAAAAATGGAAAAAGTGCTGATGAATTCGCTGAAGAATTTTCACATGTTATTGAGGGTATTCATCAAGATGATGAAATCATTTTATTAGGTGATTTGATTGGTGGATCTCCACTGACAACAGCTATGAATGTAATCGCTGAAAAAGGATTAAGTGAACATTGTACAACAATAGGTGGAATGAATTTACCACTTGCTTTAACAACAGTATTGATGAAAGATACAATGGCACGTGATGACCTTGTTGTACAAGTTTTAAATGAAGCACAAAGTGCTTTAAAAGAATTTAAAGTTGTTAATGATGATGAAGATGATATTTAAAGGAGGAGAATAATATGTCAGTTTCATTTATTCGTATTGATGATCGTATGATTCATGGGCAAACATGTACACGTTGGGCTCGTGAATATCCATGTGATGGATTGATTGCTGTGAATGATAAAGCAGCTAAAAATGATGTGTTAAAAGCTGCTTATAAAGCTGCCAGTGGAAAGAAAACATTTGTCTGGACATTGGATGACTTTCAAAAAAAGGCACAAAAGGTTTTAGATAGTGATACAAGATATTTCTTGATTACTAAAAACCCAGTTGATATGTGTAAAATTTTAGTGGATCAAGGGTTCAAATGTGGTATTGATACAGTCATTGTTGGACCATGTAATGATCGAGAAGGGGCAGTCAAATTAGGAAATAACCAGTCTATTACACAAGAAGAAGCAGATGCTTTCGAGAAAATTGCTAAAGCTGGTTATAAAATCAAATTTGCCTTATTACCAGATGTTTCTATTGGAACATGGGATGATTTTAAAGGAAAATTTGGATATTAAAAAATAAAGGGGAGGTTTCATTATTATGGAAATTAGTTGGATTCAAGCTGCCTTACTTGGACTCTTTGCCTGTTTATCAAGTATGCCAGGTTTAGGTGGAACATCAATTGGTAACTACACCTTAGGTAGACCATTAATTGGTGGATTGGTATGTGGTATTATTTTAGGAGATATTTATTCAGGTATTTTAGTTGGGGTAGCGATGCAAGTCGTTTATATTGCTTTAGTTACACCTGGAGGAACTGTTTCAGCTGACGTTCGTGCTGTAAGTTACATTGGAATTCCACTAGCTATGATTGCATTAAAGAGCTATGGTTTAGATGCCGGAAGTGCAGATGGACAAGCTATGGCAACTTCATTTGGAACAATGGTTGGAACTTTAGGAACTGTTTTGTTTTATGGAACAGCAACAATCAATCTTGTATGGCAACATATAGGATGGCGTGCTGTAGAAAAAGGTGATTTCAATAAATTATATGTTGTCAATATGGGATTACCTTGGATTTCACATATTCTTTGTTCATTTATCCCAACTTTGATTATGTGTAAGATGGGAGCTCCAATGGTAGAATTAATTAAAAATTATTTACCAATGGATGGTATTGCAATGATGACATTATTTACTGTTGGATCATTACTTCCATGTGTTGGAATTGCGATTTTATTGAAACAGATTGCAACAAAAGCAGTTGACTTTATTCCATTCTTCTTTGGGTTTACTCTAGCAGCAGCATTAGGTATTAACCTTGTATCTGCAACAGTGATTGCCGGAATGTTTGCTTTAATTAACTATCGTATTAAAATGTTAGCAATCAATAAGCCAGCAGCTGCATCAGAAGCTGATGATGATGACGAGGAGGATATTTAAGATGGAAAAGAAATTAACAAAAAAGACTCTGACAAAGTCATTTCATAATTGGTATTATGGAAACTTAACATGTTTCTCTCAGGAACATATGCAAACTTTTGGATATTTATGTTCAATGCTTCCTGTTGTTAATGAATTGTATGACAAACAGGAAGATAAAGCCAAAGCTATGCAAACTTATACAGCTTTCTTTAATACAGAACCACAAATTGGTTCAGTCATTGTTGGTATGACAGCTGGTTTGGAAGAAGCGCGTGCCAATGGTGATGATGTAGATGATGAAACAATTAATGGTTTACGTGCTGGGTTAATGGGACCTTTAGCCGGAATTGGAGATTCATTAGTTGTTGGTACAGTCATTCCTATTTTATTAGGCGTTGCATTAGGAATGTCTGATGGGGGATCACCTTTAGGAGCTATCTTCTATATCATTGTTTGGAACTTATTTGCTTACTTTGGAATGAAATTCTTATATTTCAAAGGATATGAATTAGGTGGGAAAGCCGTTGATTTCTTAGTTGGACCTCAAGGAGAGGCTTTAAGAGAGTCAATTACAATGTTAGGTGGTATTGTTATTGGGGCTGTAGCAGCAACTTGGGTATCAGTTTCAACAAGTTTTACTTTGACAGCTGAAGGGGCCACAGAACCATACTTGAATTTACAAAAAACTTTGGATAGTGTTTATCCAGGATTTTTAACGGCAGCATTTGTTATGCTTTGCTGGTATTTACTTGCTAAAAGAAAAATGTCACCAATCAAAGTTATGTTATTACTTGTTGTGATTGCATTTGTTGGTGTATTAGTTGGATTCTTTAATCCAGGTTTACAATATTAATCAAAGGAGACGATATCATGGATGCCAAACTGAAAAAAGCATATATAGCAGAAGTACAATATCAAACAAAAATGTTAAATCATTTAAAAAAATGGTTAAGAAATCTTATTATATTTTCTTCAATTTCTTTCGTTCTTGTTCTATTTGGTTCATCCATTCATCCATTTATACAAGTTCTAGGAGTTATACTTTTGATTATCAGCATCCTCTCTTGTGCTCTTGTAGGACTTGGCTATAAAAACGGATATGATAACGTTCAAAAAATCATTAATCAGATCAAATAGTGGATTGTTATTAAACAATCCCTTTTTGTATAAAGGAGAAATATTATGTATCAGGCTATTTTTAGTGATGTTGATGGAACACTTTTAAATCAAAATCATCAAGTCACACCATTGACACAAAAAGCACTTCATCAATTGATGGAAAGAAATATTCCTTTTGTTGTGGTTTCAGCACGTAGTCCATCAGGTATTTTCCCTATACTTAAAGATTATCAATTGAAAGCATCAATTATTGCCTATAATGGAGCTTTGGTTATGGATCAGCAGCGATATATTTTAGCAGAAAAAGGTATGGTCACGACAACAGCATTACAAGTTTTAAAAGAACTGGAAACATTTGATGTCGCATGGTGTGTTTATTCTTTTGATCAATGGTTTGTTAAAAGTCGTCATGATGAGCGTATTTTAAGAGAAGAAAGTATAGTGAAAGCACAATCTTTAGAAGCCACTCTAGAAGACTTACAGACATTATCAACAGTTCATAAAATTCTTTGCATTTGTCATTCATCAGATATTTTCACCATCGAACAACATCTCCAACAAGCTTTTCCTCAATGTACGATTGTTCGATCTTCTGATATTCTGATTGAAATTGTAGATTTAGGAATTAATAAAGCCAAAGCAGTTCAAAAGCTTTGTCAATTATGGCGTATACCATTAAAAAATGTTGTTGCATTTGGCGACCAGTATAATGATTTAGATATGTTGATGGAAGTTGGCTATGGCTGGGCAATGGGGAATGCTCCTGTAGATATTCAAAAGAAAGTCGGAAGAGTCACTCAGGATAATAATCATGATGGCATTTATCATGCTTTAAAAAGTTTAGATAAAAAGGAAGAACATGGGATGTAATACATTTCATGTTTTTTTGACGGAAAAAATAATAAAATTATTTTATTGTAACTATTGATGTTACAACAAAGCGGATATATAATAAAGTTGTAATAAGAAAAGTTACAACAAAACAAAGGAGGAAAACTTATGAAAATTGCAGTTGTTTGTGCCAACGGAAGAGTTGGAAGATTAGTTGTTAAGGAAGCGGTAGAAAGAGGGTTGGATGTAACAGCCGTTGTTAGAGAAGATAATCAAAGTGTTGCCCCTCATGTGATTAAAAAAGATTTATATGATTTAACAAAGGAAGATTTAGCTGGTTTTGATGTTGTGGTAGATGCATTTGGTGCATGGGCTCCAGAAGACCTTCCAGGACATAGTACGTCATTAAGACATTTATGTGATATTTTATCTGGAACAGACATCAGATTATGTATTGTTGGTGGTGCAGGAAGTTTATATATGAATAAAGAGCATACATTACAGGTTATGGATGGTGAAGATTTCCCTGCAGAATTCAAACCATTAGCTTCTGCACAAGGAAAAGCTTTAGATGAATTAAGAGAAAGATATGATGTCAAATGGACATTTATCAGTCCAGCAGGAGATTTCCAGGCTGAAGGAGAAAGAACAGGTCAATATATTTTAGGTGGAGAAGAATTGACATTGAATGAAAAAGGAGAAAGCATTATTTCATATGCTGACTATGTTATTGCAATGGTAGATGAAATTACAAAAGGAAATCATATCCAACAAAGAATCAGTGTTGTGAGAAAATAAGTCCGATCATTTCGGACTTTTTTCGTATCTTGTTTATCTTTTTTATGAGTGCTATAATTTGATTAATGGAAATAGAATTTTAAGAATATCCATATTGAGAGGAGGAAAGAAGATGTCAAATCAAAAACCTATTCCAGGAACAAATGGAAATCATTATGTACCTTATAATGAAAGAAGTGGAAAAGAATCTATCGTTTATTTTACAAGAGATCTTTCAGCAAAAGGATTATTAAAAGTTTATAATCGTATTCAGGAACATTTAAATGGAAAAGTTGCAGTGAAACTTCATACAGGAGAACAACATGGACCTAATATTATTCCTCGTCCATGGGTAGAAGAGTTAATCAAAACACAGTTACCAGATGCGACAATTGTGGAAACAAATACGTATTATGAAGGAGATCGTTATACAACAGATCAGCATCTTGAAACATTAAAAGTGAATGGATGGACATTCTGCCCAGTTGATATTATGGATGCTGATGGAACAGTCGATTTACCGGTGAAAGATGGAAAATGGTTTGATCATATGACAATGGGAAAGAACATTGTGAACTATGATTCTATGCTTGTTTTAACGCATTTTAAAGGACATACACAAGGTGGTTTTGGAGGATCCAATAAAAATATTGGTATTGGCTGTGCTGATGGACGTATTGGAAAAGCCATGATTCATACCACACCTGGTTCTGATGATATGTGGGATATTGCGAAAGAAGAATTTATGGAACGTATGACAGAATCAGCAAAAGCTGTTGTTGATCACTTTGGAGATCAGATTGTCTTTATCAATGTGATGCGTAATATGTCTGTTTCTTGCGACTGTGAAGGAACAGCTGCAGCACCAGTTGTCACACCAAATGTTGGTATCTTAGCTTCATTAGATATCCTTGCGATTGATCAGGCATCAGTAGATTTAGTCTATGCCATGAAAGAAGAAGACCATCATGATTTGGTTGAAAGAATAGAAACACGTCATGGTTTACGTCAATTATCATATATGAAAGAATTACACATGGGAAATGATAAATATCTTCTTATTGATGTGGATCATGATGATCAACAAATCTCTTTAGAAGATGCTGTTAAAGATGTTGTTCCTTTTACAAAGTAATATAAGTTCAGGGAGTTTTTCCTTGAACTTTTTTTATGCACAGGCAATCAATGAAAGAACATCATCAAAGGACATATTATTCATATCGTTGACATATCTTTCCATACGTTGAGCATAATCTTCTTCGCTCATATTATCCGGATTATCCAAGTGTATAGTCTTCTCTATGACAGGACTATATTTTCCTTCATCGGTTCCATATCCTAGATAGTCTGTATAATAGACAAAGTGCTGTTTATTGTCTTTATCTGTATGTAAATATAATGAAAGTCCTAGATTGATATTATTCTTTTCTACCATAATAGAATTAATAAGTTTAACTGACAATATTTTCCCTCCGCCAACAACAAAAGGAGTCTATGAGACTCCTGTGGCAAGGAATAGTATATCACATTAAATGCTTGTTGTATGAAATTTATCAAAAAAATTGTTCATAAAACTTTCATATTTTTTCCATCTATTATCCACATTTTTATAATAATATGAATTTATAAAGTGGAAAGGAGAAAAACAATGAAGAAAGTATTTACGATGATTTTATCAGGTATCATGGTGTTTTCAATAACAATCGGAAACGTTATGGCTTCAAATGAAAATCCTGCCATACAGTATACAGAAAACACCATAAATAATCCATATTTAGAATTGAATGAGATTATTCCTGTAATCAATGAAAAAAGTATTGAATTGAAGGGAACGACGAATCCGTTATATTGGGAGTTTAAGAATTTTGATAATGCTATAGCTATCATGAAATCCTATAATCAGGATAAAATCGACTTATCAGAATTAACGATTCATAATTGTGAAAAATATGCAGAGGAATTCGAAAAGTTATATACAATAGATGAAGTGGCTCAAGATAAACAGCTTAAGATTTTAAGTCAATTTTTTACAGTCTGTAGAAATCATATTATGAACAAAGAAATATTAAGTCTATATAATCAAAAAGATTATCAATTTGATGAATTAGTGATATTGTTACCATACACGAGTCCAGTCATTGAAAAGGTTATAAATTCAAATGCAACTTTAAGAATGGCTCCAAGAAGTATAAGTGCAAGAGATAGAAGAATCATGCAGCAAAATAGATACGCAAGGGTATATGGCGATAAACCAAATACAAAAAAGTATAAGTATTATCAAGGAGATAATAGGGGAGATTGTACAAACTTTGTTTCACAGATTTTAGTTGCTGGAGGAATAAAAACAAATAACACATGGAAACCTTATACAAGAACCTGGGTAAATGCACATGCTTTTGTTTTATACTGGTATATGAAAACAGGAGCTAAAAATGGATATCCTAACTTTGCTTCAATATCTAAGAGTCTTAAAGCAGGAGATATTATAGGAGCTGATTGGGGTGGAGATGGCCATTATGACCATTGTGCATATGTTGTTGCTGACGGACCTAAAACATCAGCCGGATATTATGATGTGACGATTGCACAACATACTCCAAATTATGTTGCAAAAGCTTCTCAGAAAGGTTGGAAGGATTTAAAGAAAGGATTATATGTAAGATTAAGAATATAGTATGAAAAATAAAACAAAAGGAATCATATTAGGACTGATTGTCGCTATATCACTTGTTGCTATGTTTTTGAATCAACCCATCAAAACAAAAAAAGAAATTCGTTATAACGAAACACATAAAGAAGAAGATGTCCATATGATTATGGACGACGCCATCAAAAGTTATAAGAACGATAATTCAAAAGTCTATAGCGTGTATTATGACGAGAATAAAAGCAAAGAAATGGAAGCTGAGTATGTCAAAAAAGGCAGTTATCGAGAAGTGATAATCGTCTATGTGGAATTTAAGACTTCGTTTTTCAATGCTCCTGAGCAATTAGGCAATAATCACTATTATTTTGATTATATGTATATAGCCGGAAAGACTGCAGAGGCGACTTGGGAATGGATTGATGGTGGATATGTTTAATAGTTTCAAAAAATCAATTGGTAGTTATTTCTAACTACCTTTTTTATATTATAGGAATTTGGTTTCGTTTGGTTGATAAACGCTTAAAGCAAATATTAACAATGAGCAAAATAAAAAGTAATGCACCAGCATTACTCTATTTTTCTGCATGCAAAAACGTAACCAGATATATCATTTCTTGACCTGGTGCATTGTTCCTTTTCCACATTTCATGCAGATGCATGACAGTTCATCATCTCCATCAGCCTCCGCTATTTCACTTAATATGTATCCGTCAAGTTCCATTTCACATCCGCA
>NZ_NFHI01000132.1:0-504 GCF_002159255.1 Massilimicrobiota sp. An80 | reverse complement strand
TATGTATATATTGTTTTTTTCCAGTATGAAACAATTCTTTTTCTATCGTTTTCCCATACAGCTCATAATCTTCCATATAATATTGATATCCTTCTTTTAGTAATGCCACACTTTCTTCTATCGACTTTGTAATAAATGCTGCATTGCCTTTCGTCATTAGAATATAATCATAATCATGCTTTTCAAAATATTTTATATTCTCTATGGAAAAATATCCTCTATCCAATATAAATCCTACATCCTTGCATCCATAGGATTTCGCTCTTTCCACCATTTTTTGACATTCTGTATTGTCTATGATGCTTCCTGGATATATCTCATAAAACATGGGAACTTCATCTGTCTGATTATATCCTATGGATAAATTCACTTGAGGCAGGTCAGGATTATCTTTCGCATGTCCATACTCCGCTAATGTCAGTGACCCTGCAACAGTATTCATATTAGAAGAATCATAGGAAACATAGATACCATCTTTGTTTTGCATGGTCACCCAGGACCTGA
>NZ_NFHI01000131.1:0-514 GCF_002159255.1 Massilimicrobiota sp. An80 | reverse complement strand
ATTGATTTGGTAATAATTTTATATATTTCAGGACAGGCTTTTGTCATTTTTGTTTGTTTTAAGGTCAGCATTCTAAACACATCAACATCAAACTCACCATCAGGAAATGGTCCTAGTGATTTGGTGATGCTAGTCGTAGATTCAATGTCTTTAACACGAATGATATATTTATGTCCTGAGTGTACAACATGTTCAAAACCATTGTAGGATTCATAGCCTCTATCGGCAATGAAGATGGCTTTCTGTCCATCATATCTGTCAACAAGTTGACAGAAAGCATCATTTTCGTCTTTTTTGGCTTCACCCTGAATGATAATATCATCATATGTACGTTCTCATAGATCATAACTGGCATTCAAATGATAGGCAGAGTAAGGTTTTGCAAGAGTGCCATATCTTAATTCAGTTGTTTCATCGTCAAAGATGGTATTGTCAATAGGCAGTTCACTGCCATCAATGGCCAATAGCCTGTAGCCATGAAATAACTTTTTCTTGAAAGTTTTTTTGTTGAATC
>NZ_NFHI01000130.1:0-522 GCF_002159255.1 Massilimicrobiota sp. An80 | reverse complement strand
ATCTATTTCTTTGAGCTGATCATTAAGCAGTTCGATATGAGCTATTAGATGTTTGATCTGCATTTCATCTGCCAACGAAGAAATGCCAACAGATGTTTTAGCACTTTCCTTTAGCTTTTTAGCAGTCAGAGAAATGCGATTGCCTCTGCCGGTAATATCAAAGCATTTGCGTAAAGTTCTGATGTCAGCCTGTGCAATGGCCTTTGCACTGCCAAACTGTTTAAGAATAGACATATAGACTTTTCCGTACTTGGATTTAAAAAGTGAGTTATATTCAGGAAAAACAAGATCTATGCATTTCTGCAGACGATTGGAAAGAACATTGATCTGTTCCTTGAGGGAATGATGCAACCTAGTCAGCTGCTTCTGTTCATAAAGGTCAAATTTCTTAGATGACGTCAACCGATAAGGTTTCTTGAGTTTGTTTGAGCTTAATATATCGCATATATTAAGAGTATCAAGTTTATCGTTTTTAGTGATGCCACCATCCATTCTACGATTGAGATCGGTAGTTTTAGGATT
>NZ_NFHI01000013.1:0-50595 GCF_002159255.1 Massilimicrobiota sp. An80 | reverse complement strand
TGAACAATGTTTGATATGAGAAGTAAGGAATGCCTTTTTTATTCTCTTTCCTTATTTCTATTTATATTATAGTCCTCTATTTTAGCAGAGTCAAGTATAGAGTGCTAAAAACATTTTTTCACACATTATGTCAACATATAATCATATGAATTTATTAAAAATCTGTATTTACAAGAGTTTATCTAACTCCATTAATAATCTTGATTTCATTATCCTTAATTCTTCATTTGTAGGACAGTTAGAATCATCATACATTTTTTGCATTGGATACCACCAGACAGGTCCCTTACCATTATTACCATATTTTCCTAAATCACCATTGACTCTTGGAAATAAATGCCAGTGAAGATGTGTATCTCCATTTCCCAATAATTCATAGTTCATTTTTTCTGCATTAAAAGCTTTAGAAACTGCTTCAGCTACAATAGACATTTCTTCTAAAAACTTCATTTTTTTGATTGTTTCTAAATGAAATAATTCTGTTTTATGATCTTTATATAAAAATAAAGTATATCCCTTAAAATGCTGATTATCTCCAATAACCACATAACCAGTTTCAAGTTCTTTTACAAAATATGGATTTGTACCATTCTTTATCATTTTTATTCTGTCACAAATTAAACACATTTTAATCACCTCACTAAATTTTGATTTAACAGTATCTTTATTAGATTCTACTTCTATATAAGATAATTCTCAAGGATTATTATAACTTCTAAAAAGAATAAAAAAGGCATTCCTTGTTGTTATTACAAAGAAAAACCTTAAAATAATAATGTTCAATTTTCTACAATTGACTTGCTTGTTTACTGAATTCATCATAACTATTAACAAAATGATATGGTTCATATTCTCCATATGCAGTTGGTCTACTAATAGTTATTATTTGAATATCATATCCTAATTTTTCTTGTAAAGCATCAGCAAATTGAGCCATTTCTTCTCCTGCTTCAGTTTGTAATGCTACACATCCTGATTTCTTAAATCTCTTCGCAATGAGATAACACATTTGCTAACACCTCCTCAAATTCTTTTAGTGATTTTATTTTACCACCTTCGTATAGTTTTCGCAAGATAATACCTACTTGATCAGAATATCCTCTTTTATAAAATTTATCATGCATCCAGTCATTAAATTGTCTATCATAGTAGGTATTGAACTGTATCTCTATGGGGTAATGAAAATTGTCTTTTTGGTAATAAACATGGACTCCTCTATACCCATCATCACGAGTTTTACCCTTAGACATATCAACAACTCTTATTTTATCTTCTGTTTCAAGCGAAAGAACTTCTTCATAATTTGAACAAATTGATCTAAATCCTAAAATATCATTAAATACACTAGAAAATGTTGAGTCAGGATGCCTATCAAATTTAATAGAAGCTGATCCCATACTTTTTATACGTAAGTCAATAGGTAATTTATATAATATACTTTGCTTATTATACCATTGTCTAGCATTTCGAATATCTTCTAAAACATCTCTTTTGTCAAAATGTCGTAGTGTTCGCTTCATACTAACTGTTAAACTGGATTTGTAGGATAATGAATCCAAGATGCTTATATTTAATCCAACCTTATCTAAGATATACATTGAAACATCACCTCTATTATTTAGTATATTTCCTTTTCTCATACTTTAACGTCTTTTTCATCAAATTGGTATAAATGTTATAAAACTATTATTTCTTCTATTCGAGAATAAAATGACTTAATATTGAATTATAAATATGTAAACAAATTCCAATTTACTCATTTCTTCTATCACCTACTAATAGTATTTTAATTTATATCACTCATTTTTTGATTTCACTTTTGCCGGATTGCCTACTGCTATAGAATTGTTTGGAATATCTTTTGTTACAACACTTCCAGCACCAATAACCGAATTATCCCCAATAGTCACTCCCGGTAAAATAGTACAATTTCCTCCAATCCATACATTTTTACCAATAGTTACAGGTTTGCCAAATTCAATATCTGAAATTCTTTCATCTGGAACTAATGAATGACAAGCTGTATAAATATGGGTATTTGGTCCTATTAAAGTATGCTCTCCTATTTTTACAGGGCAAACATCTAATATGACGCAACCATAATTAAGCATAACATTTTTTTCAATGAAAATATTATATCCATAATCACAAAAAAATGGTGGTTTAATCCAAAATTTTCCGTTAGTATTTATTAATTTTCTCATTAATCGTGATTTCATATTGATCTCATTAAAACTTCTTTTATTATACTTAGTACATATTCTATTTGCTCGTGCTCGTTCAAGAACAAGTCTAGGATTAGCAGGATTATATTTTTCTCCAGAAATCATTTTTTCTTTTTCTGTTTTCAATCTTATCATTCCTTTTTATAATTTTAAACTACCACTTATTTTTTGATTAAAGAATCTATTCCTAAACCAACACATAAACCTATACTTATCCCAAAACATATATATAGGAATGTTATCAGTAAACAGTCCTATAATGACTCCTAGTGATGTTCCAATACACATTCCTTCTCACATATATGTTTTTATTTCATCTTTATTTTTCAATAAATATATTTAACTTTCTGTTGCTTTTTCCAACTTTTCTTTCATTGGTGTTAAAAACGGACGTATCGGTTCTAAAACTTTCATGTTTCTTAATAAAACCATAGCCATATTTCGATCTCTTTCCATAAAGTCATCAACAGCATACCATAATTGTTTTTGACAATCTTCTTGTCTATAATCTGAAAGTGAAATCAATGCATAACAATAAAAATAGGCGACAATATCAAAATCTAAACAGTGTCTTTTATGGTTATATTGGGGAATATTTGTTTCTAAAAATTGCAAAACTGTATCGACTGTATGTGGTTTTTTAGAAAAAGGAATCATTCTTTCATATTCTTTTTTTGTTATGGGAGCATGTGTGAGAGTTGCTAATTTACGACATAACTGCCATATTTCCTCAAAAGATGCACCAACTTCTTTGGCAGCTTCCATTAAAGGCAAGGTACTTTTAGCTCCCCAAATATTCTCTCCTTGAAATTTTGGACCAGTTATAACAAATGTTTTATGATTCTTAATACAATCTTGAAGATAAGCCTCTTGCTTTTCTCGATAATCTCTTAATTCATCAATTGAAGGTATTTTCTTTCTAGTCATATTTTTTCTCCTATATCCCATATTATATCAACAGAAGATAAGCTATTCAACAAAATCACCACTTACAAAATCTCCTATAATCATTGTATTTAAAAAGAGAACATTTCTGTTCCCTACATATCAATTTGAATATGACTTCCTACTCTTTCTTTTACTTTTTCTTGCATGCGTTCTTTTGAAATTGTTATCCCATTGTATCCTTGTAAAGCATGTTTTTTAGCAAGTTCATCTGTATAATCTTTTAATCTATATACTGTAAATTTCTCTCTTGTATCAATGATATTCTTTTGATTCGTTGTTTCATAATGATTCATAAGTGGTACTAAAGTGACATTTTGAATAGACCACTCACTTCCATCTTTTTTAAAATCACATGTCAGCATTCCACCTAATTGAGAATCTTCTTCTAACATTCCACTAATAAAATTACCCAAACTATATGCTACAAGTGTTTGATGACCATCTTGACCTTCAATCCATTCTACAGGCTGTAAAGTATGCGTATGTGTTCCTAAAACGATATCAACACCTAAATCAGCTAAAAACTTCGCATTTTTCTTTTGAAATGGTTGTGGCTCCAAATCATTTTCAATACCCCAATGACAAGATACAATCACAATATCACTGATCTCCTTTGCATTTTCTACATCGTTTTTCATTTTTTCTTCATCAAAATCATTAATACAATAAGATGGATAATCTTCTGTATAATTTAACATCTGATTATATGCTAAAAAAGCTATACGTAAACCATCCTTTTCAACAACCTGGATCTGATCACGTTCTTCTTGAGACTGATATAATCCAATATAATGCATATCCTGATAATTTTTAAAAACATGGATAGAATGCTGGATTCCTTCATATCCTTGATCTAAGGCATGGTTAGTAGAACCATTGACAATATCAAACCCAACATCATGTAAATTCTTTGCCATAGCATCAGGAGTATTAAAATAAGGATAGCCAGATGCTTTGCCCCCACCTAATATTGTTTCCTGATTGACAAAAGCCAAATCAGCCTGTTCAATATATGGCTTTATGTTTGTATAGTAGGATGAAAAATCATAATCATCATCCGTTTTTGCTTCATCCAATAATCTTTGATGCATTAAATTATCCCCAACGGCGACAAACGAAACTGTATCATCTTTTTTTGGTTCCTGAACTTTTTCTTTTTTTGGTGTATTTTGACAGCCAGAAATCAATAAAACAGATATCAATAATTGGATAATCTTTTTCATTTATTTAGTTGTACTCCCAAATCCACCATTACGAATCTCATTTGCATCATCATCTTCAACAAGACCATATTGCATAAAGATTCCTTGCGCAATCCCTTGTCCAGGTAAGACTTCTACAGTTTTATTTTCATTTGTATCATTTGTCATCTTAATAAAGATATGCCCCTCATTATCTGAATAAAAATAATCACTATCAATAACTCCCACTGTATTGTTTAATTGTAGACGATACTTAAATCCTAGTCCACTTCTAGGATAAATCATTAAAACCCATCTTTCATTCATTTCACAACGAATACCAGTTGGAATCTTGATTGTTTCCTGTGGTTTTAAGCATATATGAATAGGTGTATAAAAATCATATCCCGCTGAACCTTTAGTCGCACGTTTAGGTAATTGAATAGAATCATAAACAGATTGAATCTGTTGCTTAGAAGCATGTGCATCATAATCTAAATAAGCTTCCTCAAATTGTTGATAAGATACTTTATAAAATTTTGCTGTTGTCATATTTTTCTCCTTAACCTTCATAATATTCTTCTAACGTTTTGTTTTCCTGATGTAATTGTGTAGCTAAATCTACACCTACATAACGAATATGCCATGGTTCATACCCATAACCTGTAATACGGACTTTATCTTGAGGATAACGCAAAATAAAGCCATATTTATAAGCATCACTTTCAATGAATTTTCCCAGTGGACTATCAGCCACTTTTTCACTTAAACGATCTCCATCCATAGTATAGGATATATCTACACATAAGCCTAGTTCATGTTCACTACGACGAGGATAGGCATTATATTGAATAGCATGCTCTTGGCCAAACACTTTTACAGAATTATCCCAATAAAGCTGTTGTGTTTCTGGTTCACGATAGCCTGAAATGGTATAAATCTCAATGCCTTTTTCCTTGGCTGCCTGATAAAATTGCGTGTATGCCTGATTCGCTTCATGACGCAACTTTTGACTACAATCAATCACTTTTTCTAAATCATCAGGCTTCCATCCCTCAGGTATTTCATGTAACTTATTGACAAGAACAGTCACATCATCAGGATTTTCAACAATATCCGCCTGTGCTGTGATAGGATTAATCAAATCCCCCACATATTCCACAACATCTACAATCAAATCCTTTTGAGCTTTATTTCCAGCCTGATCTTCTACAGAATAATGGACAGTTTTCTTCCCTACCGTAGATGTATCTATATCACAGTAGCTCACCTGATCCATTAAATCACCATCTTGTGAATCGCTGGCTTTTTCAATATAAAGACTATAATCAAATGTATCATTTAATGCTATTTGAACTCTTGATTTTGTTAATGTCAAAACAGGAGCTTCCTTGTCTTGTGATTGACATCCTGTTAACATAAACATAAAAGAGAGTATCCCTATGACAATTTTTTTCATGATTACCTCCATAACATAACGACTTATTAAAACTATACCCTTACTTAGCTACCATTATAAACCAATTCTACGAAAAATTCCTTAATATTTACTTAATTTATTTCATTTGACAACATTCACACAAATTCATATAATATCGTCATAAAAAAGGAGGATATTTCTATGCAATATGCTATTATTTTTTCAAGTCCAACAGGAAATACACAAATGTTGGCTGAAACTATTAAAAATCATATAAAAGGAGAATGTTGTTATTATGGAAAGGCTGACTTAGCACCATTGATGGCTGATTATATTTTTGTAGGTTTCTGGACAGATAAAGGAACATGTGATGAATCAATTCAGGATTATTTAAAACAACTCCATCATCAAAAAATCTTTTTATTTGGAACTGCTGGTTTTGGTGGTAGTCAAGAATATTTTGATGGTATTTTAAAACGTGTCCAAACAAACATTGCTGATGATAATCAAATTGTGGGACAATTTATGTGTCAAGGAAAAATGCCTATGAGTGTCAGACAACGTTATGAACAAATGGCACAAAAACAGCCGGAAAAATTTATTCCTATGATTGAAAATTTTGATCAGGCATTATCACATCCTAGCCCAGAGGATTTACAATCATTTATCCAACAACTTTCAGTCATTCAATAATCGAGATCATCATAGGATTCATACTTATGATGATCTTTTTATCTCTTTAATCATATGAATATTACAATTTTTTTAAGTATTTTTTACATTCTTTTAATATTTTTGTGGTAATATATACACGTTAGGAGGGGGATATATGCCAGCCATATATACACATTATTGTTTTGGGGAAGAAATGAAAAAAGTTTATTCACCCCATCTTCAAAAAATCATTCAAGACAATATTGAACTTTATGAAATAGGTTTACATGGTCCTGATATTTTTTTCTATTATCAGATTTATCATCATAATGATTTGAATCGTTGGGGAAGTGCCATGCATAAACAAAAAGCTTATGACTTATTTGAAAATTCTCGTCATGTTATTTTAGAAAAAAGTCATAAAGAAGCCAAAATAGCCTATATGTTAGGTTTTATTGCTCATTTTGCATTGGACTATGAATGTCATAGTTATATTGAAAAGAAAATGCAAGCTTCACATGTTTCACATTCCTTAATTGAATGTGAAATGGATAAATATTTATTGATCAAGAATCATCAAAAACCGTTATACACAGATTTAACTCAGCATTTACATCCCACTATGGAAAATGCCAAAGTGATTCAAACTTTTTTTAATCAATTTAGTGTTCAACAGATCTTATCAACATTAAAATCCATGAAAACATATAATCGTTTTCTAGCAAGTCATAATCCATTCATCAGAACATTAGTGAAAGTCTTTTTATTGATTTCAGGTAAATATAAAGGTTATCGTGGATTGTTGATGGATCAAAAAGACCACGAAGCATGCAAAGATAGTAATCTACGTTTAGAAAAATTAATGAAAAAAGCCATTCCACACTGTCTTGAACTCAGTGAAAATTATTATACATACTTAACAAAAAACGAACCACTCAGTCATGATTTTTTAGCACATTACAGTGCTCAAGAAGGTTGGGAAAATATTCCAGTATTATCGTATGAAAAGGAGAAAGAATATGACATCTAAAACAACATCTTTAGAAAAGAAGTGGATTATGTATGATATTGGAAACTCTGCTTTTACATTACTTGTATCTACAATCATGCCTATTTATTTTAATTTCTTAGCTGACAGCGCTCATATCTCTGAAACAAACTATTTAGCTTTTTGGGGGTATGCAACATCTATAGCCACAATCATTACAGCTATTCTTGGTCCTATATTAGGAACTGCTTCTGATTTTAAAGGATGGAAAAAGAAGCTGTTCATGGTTGCTTTACTCATTGGCGCATTGGGTTGTATTTTACTTGGATTTACTTCATCCTGGTTATGGTTTTTATGTTTATTTGTGATTGCAAAATCTGCTTATTCATTAAGTCTGGTTTTTTATGATTCTATGCTTATAGATATTACAACTCCAGAACGTATGGATAATGTTTCTGCTAAAGGATATGCCTGGGGATACATTGGAAGCTGTATACCTTTTATAGTCAGTTTAGCCCTTGTATTATTCTATGAACAACTTTCATTAACAATGGAAACAGCTATGAGTATTTGTTTTCTTTTGATTGCTTTATGGTGGTTATTATTGTCAGTTCCTTTAATTCTAGGATATCATCAAACATATTATTTAGAAAAAGAAAACCATTATGTTAAAGCGAGTTTTCTACGTTTAAAAAATATCTTTAGTGAATTAAAAGATAATCCAAGAGTGTTATTCTTCTTGCTTGCCTTTTTCTTTTATATTGATGGTGTTTATACTATCATTGATATGGCAACGGCTTATGGAACTGCTTTAGGTTTAGATACAACTGGTTTATTATTAGCGTTGTTATTAACCCAAATTGTTGCCTTCCCTGCTGCTTTAATCTTTGGAAAATTAAGTAATCTTATTGAAAATACAAAACTGATTAAAGTTTGTATTCTCGCTTATTTTCTCATTGCATTATATGGAATCACTCTCCAACAACAATATCAATTCTGGATTTTAGCTGTTGGTGTTGGAATATTCCAAGGAGCTATTCAATCATTATCACGTTCTTATTATGCTAAAATCATTCCAGCCAATCGTTCTGGTGAATATTTTGGTTTATATGATATTTGTGGTAAAGGGGCATCATTCATGGGAACAACTCTTGTTTCCCTTATTTCTCAAGTAACAGGGATGATGAATATAGGTGTAGGTTCATTAGCTATCATGTTCTTCATTGGTTTTGTATTCTTCAAAAAAACAGAAAAATTGCATCAATAATTTTAGACTCTTTATATGGAGTCTTTTTTATTACAGATAAAAACGGATGTCACCAAAATATGACACCCATTTTTCTTTTATTAAATTTTTGTTATATCAATAAGTGATGTATCACCATGATGTCTTTTTTCAAGACAGTTAATTAATGCTTGAGCTGTATCCAATGATGTATAAATTGGAATACCTGCTTCTACTGCAAAGCGACGAATCATAAATCCATCTTTTAAATTATTGTTTCTTGTTGGTATATCAATGATTAAATCAACTGTATCAGTTAACATTAAATCAAAGATTGTATTTTTCTTATCAGCAATATAATTGACAAGATGAGCAGGAATTCCATGTTCAATAAGATACGTAAATGTTCCAATTGTTGCATAAATGTCATACCCAAATTGATGATATTGTTTTGCAATTGGTAAGAATTCTTCTTTGGCACTATCTTTAATCGTACAGATAATATTCTTTTTCTTTGGCAAATCAATACCTGTCGCAATAAATGCTTTATAAATGGCTTCATCAAAGTCTTTAGACACACCTAAAACTTCTCCTGTAGATTTCATTTCAGGGCCTAAGCTGATTTCTGCACCAGTAATCTTTTCAAATGAGAAGACTGGCATCTTAATAGCCACTGTTTCTTTTTCTTTAGCCAATCCATATTCATATCCTTGTTCCTTGATTGTTTTTCCCATAATGACATGTGTTGCGACATCTACCACAGGAATATCAGTAACCTTAGAAATATAAGGAATAGTACGTGAAGAACGTGGATTGACTTCAATGACATAGACCTGATCTTCATAAACAATAAATTGAATGTTAATCAATCCAATGACATGTAACGCTTTTGCTAGTCTTTGTGTATAATCCACAATCACATCTTTAATTTCCTGTTTAATCTTTTGTGGTGGATATACTGAGATACTATCTCCACTATGCACTCCTGCACGTTCTACGTGTTCCATGATACCTGGAATCAATACACCATGTTCATCACAGATAGCATCGACTTCAACTTCTTTACCAGATAAATATTTATCAATCAAGATAGGATGTTCCTGATATTGACGATTGATGATTTCCATAAATTTCTTGATGTCACCATCATTTAACGCTATTTCCATACCTGCTCCACCTAAGACATATGATGGTCTGACAAGCACTGGATATCCTAAACGATTAGCAACCTCTAAAGCTTCTTCTGTTGTGAAAACTGTTGAACCTCTTGGACGATCTATATCACAACGCTGTAAGATTTCATCAAATCTTTCACGATCTTCTGCTGCATCAACATTATCAGCTGATGTTCCTAAAATAGGAACTCCCATTTCCATTAAGGCTTTTGTAAGCTTGATGGCTGTTTGTCCACCAAATTGTACAATGGCACCATCTGGTTTTTCTAAACGCACAATACTTTCTACATCTTCAGGTGTCAATGGTTCAAAATACAGACGATCAGCTATATCAAAGTCAGTTGATACTGTTTCTGGATTATTATTCACAATAATTGTATCATAGCCAGCTTCCTTTAACGCCCAGACACAATGAACAGAACAATAATCAAACTCTATCCCTTGTCCAATACGGATTGGTCCTGAACCTAAAACCATAATTTTCTTTTTATCATCACGAGGATCAACTTCATTATGTTCTCCATATACAGAATAATAATAAGGTGTTGTTGCATCAAATTCAGCTGCACATGTATCTACTGTTTTATAAACAGCTTCAATATGATGATCTAATCTCATTTGATGAATATCTTGAGTTGTATGATTTGTATACTTAGCAATAATTTGATCTGGGAATTCTAATCTTTTAGCAAGTTTTAATAATTCAACAGTCAGTGGTTCTGTTTTTAATTGTTGTTCGACTTCCGTTAAATGTTTGATTTTATCAATAAACCAGCAATCAATACGTGTTATATCATGAATTTCCTGTTCACTCATTCCTTGTCTTAAAGCCTGTGCTACTACAAAGATACGATGATCATCAACATCTTTTAATTTGACTTTTAATTCATCTAATGAAAGTCCATCGACTTCAGGAATATGTAAATCATAAACATTTTGTTCGAGAGAACGTAAAGCTTTCATAAATGCGCCTTCAAAATTATGAGCAATACTCATGACTTCTCCTGTGGCTTTCATCTGTGTTCCTAGTTTTCTAGATGCCCCAACAAATTTATCGAATGGCCATTTTGGAATCTTACAAACAATATAATCTAACGTCGGTTCATAAGAAGCATATGTTTTTCCAGTAACTGCATTTTTAATTTCATCCAATGTATAACCTAAAGCAATTTTCGCTGCCAGTTTGGCGATTGGATAACCTGTTGCTTTTGAAGCTAAAGCTGAAGAACGCGAAACACGTGGATTAACTTCAATAACGCAATATTCAAAACTATCTGGATTTAAAGCATACTGCACATTACATCCACCTTGAATATTTAAGGCTGTAATAATATTTAAAGCCGAACTTCTTAACATCTGATATTCTTTATCAGATAAAGTTTGACTTGGTGCCACAACAATACTATCTCCCGTATGTACACCAACTGGATCAAGGTTTTCCATATTACATACTGTAATACAGTTACCATGTCCATCACGCATCACTTCATATTCAATTTCTTTCCATCCAGCAATACTTTTTTCAATGAGGCACTGACTCACACGTGATAAACGCAATCCATTAGAACAAATATGATGTAATTCTTCTTCATTATTGGCAATTCCACCACCTGTTCCTCCTAATGTATATGCTGGTCTAATAACAACTGGATAACCAATTTTATTCGCAAACTCAATGGCTTCATCTACATGATTCACGACAATTGAAGCAGCACATGGTTCTCCAATCTTTTCCATTAATGTTTTAAACTCTAAGCGATCTTCAGCCAGTTTGATTGTATCTGTTGAAGTTCCAATCGTACGCACATGATGTTTGTCTAAAAATCCTTCATCAGCTAAAGCCATCGCAATATTTAAAGCATTTTGTCCCCCAAGTGTCGGTAAAATGCTATCTGGTTTTTCAACTTCAATTAAATGTTTCACAACTGGTACAGTTAATGGTTCTATATAAACCTTATCAGCAATATCTTTATCTGTCATGATTGTGGCTGGATTAGAATTAATAAGGACAACTTCTATTCCTTCTTCTTTCAAGGCTCTACAAGCCTGTGTTCCTGCATAATCAAATTCAGCAGCTTGTCCAATAATAATAGGTCCTGACCCAATCACTAATACTTTTTGAATATCATGATTTCTAGGCATTTTGATTTCCTCCCATCATTTTGATAAATTCGTCAAATAAATATGATGTATCTAATGGTCCAGCACATGCTTCTGGATGGAACTGCACTGTTTTAATAGGTTCCTGTAAATATTCAATGCCTTCCAATGTTCCATCATTGACATTCTGGAACCACATTTTTGCCATTTGGCTATCCAATGATTCTTCTTTGACAACATAATTATGATTTTGTGTTGAAATATAAACACGATTTGTTTTCAAATCCTTAACTGGGTGGTTGGCACCATGATGACCGTAAACCATCTTTTCTGTTTGAAAACCATGTGCTAAAGCCATTAACTGATGTCCTAAACAGATAGCAAAAATAGGAATGCCACTTTGACTTAAAATCTTCATATTTTCAATAATATCTACACATTCTTCAGGATCACCAGGACCATTTGAAAGCATAATTCCATCAAAGTGTCCTTCTAAAATGGTCTTTGCTGGTGTATCAGCTGGAAAAACTGTTACTTCACAATTTCTGTTTACCAGCTCTCTGGCAATATTTTGCTTCGCACCAAAATCATATAAAGCCACTTTATATTGTCCTTGCCCTAAAACATAAGGCTTTGAACATGTTGTTTTCTCCACAACCCCTGTCACTTTATAATCATGAATACGTTTTAACACTTCACTGATATCATCATAATGATGAGTTGTAATCAAACCATTCATACAACCCTTATTTCTGATTAATTTTGTAATATATCGTGTATCAACACCTTGAATTCCCACAATATCATGTTTCTTCAAATAATCTTCTAAATCCATATTTTTTCTAAAATGACTACCTAATCTTGCCAGTTCATTCACAACAAAACCTTCTACATATGGTTGTCTTGATTCCTGATCTTCCAAACAAACACCGTAATTTCCAATCAATGGATATGTCATGACAACACTTTGTCCAGCATATGAAGGATCTGTCAAGACTTCCAGATATCCTGTCATAGATGTATTAAAGACAAACTCACTAATGACTTCCTTATGACCACCAAAATGTTCACCTTCAAAGACATGTCCATCTTCTAATATCAAATATGCTTTCATTGTTACCTCCTTATATCATAAAAAAACATATCCATAAAAGATATGTTTTTAGAAATATAAAAAATGAGAAAAAGATGTTCTAACAATCGTTGTATCCATAACTTGTTTTCCCACCATAATTCTCATTCCTTTCTATTTATTCTTGTATAGTATAGTCAAATTTAACATAATTATCAAGATATTTTTTCATAATTTTTTATTATCATAATTTTAAATTATTAATCATTACTCATTAATTGCTTTTTCGCCCGTTTCACGTGTACGAATTTTCATAGCATTATTAAGCTTATAAGTAAAAATCTTACCATCCCCTACTTCTCCAGTATAAGCTGCCTGGCAAATGGCATCAATTGTTTTATTGGCCCAATCTTCATTGCTGACAACAATCTCAAATTTAATCTTTGGCAACATATTGACTTCAACTTCCTGCCCACGAACATACTCTGTGTAGCCATGCTGTGTGCCACATCCCATTACCTGAGAAACTGTCATACCATTCACATGAATACGAGCAAGTGCTTCTTTCACTTCTTCATATTTTTCTTCTCTCACAATCGCTTCAATTTTGATCATATTCACTGTCCTCCTAATCCAATCCATTAAAAGATGGATATGCATTTTCCTGATGTTCAGAAATATCTAATCCTTTTTGTTCTTCCTGTTTAGAAACACGAAGTGTTGTGAAACATCTGACAATGGCTATACAAATAAGCGTTCCAATAATAGCCACAGCAATCGTAACAACGATACTGATGATTTGTGCTATGAATAATTGTGTATCTCCAAAGAACAAACCATTCCATCTGGCAACATCGTTAATAGACGTTTGTGTAAACAATCCAGTCGCAATACCACCCCAGATACCGCCAATACCATGACATCCAAAAGCATCCAAAGCATCATCATAGCCCAATTTCTGTTTCACTTTAGAAATCATCAGATAACAAATAGGACTTCCAACAAGCCCAATAATGATTGATGCCCAAATAGGAACATATCCTGCTCCCGGGGTAATGGCAACAAGACCCACAACCATACCTGTTACACTTCCTACCAGTGTTGGTTTTCCACTCATCCATACATCCATACCCATCCATGACAGCATTCCAGCTGCTGCTGATAAACCAGTTGTTATAAAGGCATGAACAGCCAGTTCATTGGCCTGTAAGGCACTGCCTGCATTAAAACCAAACCATCCAAACAACAGTAAACTGGCTCCCAAGACAACAAATGGAATGTTATGAACATGATATTGTACGCGTAAATAGTCTTTGCGTTTTCCTAGGACAATACATAAAACTAATGCACTGACACCAGAACTGATATGAACAACATTTCCACCAGCAAAGTCTACCGAACCAATTTTAGCCAGAAAGCCACCAAGTCCCCAGACCATATGAGCCATTGGATAATAAACAATGACTGACCAAAGAATAATAAACAAAAACAAAGCTTTAAATTTCATACGACCAGCAACTGCCCCCGTTATTAAAGCAGGTGTAATGATTGCAAACATCATTTGGAAAATAGCAAACTCTAAATGAGGAATTGTAGAAACATAATCTGTTGTACTTCCTTCAATGCCCTGTAAACCTAACCAGCTGAAATCTCCAATAATTCCAAAATGATCATTTCCAAAAGCCAGTGAGTATCCAAATAATGCCCACATAATAGCTGCAATACCAATGACAAAAACAGATGTCATCATTGTATTAACAACATTTTTACGGCGAACAAGTCCCCCATAAAAGAAAGCCAGGCCTGGTGTCATTAATAACACCAGAGCACTACATATTAACATAAAACCAATATCCCCTGAATTCATATCATAGACCCCCTAACTCTATTCATTATTCATTCATATAACTATATCCCATTAAATATCGATCCACTTCTTTGGCGCATTCATTTCCTTCCGCAATAGCCCAGACAACAAGAGATTGACCGCGATGCATATCCCCTGCAACGAAAATCTTCTCTTCCTTTGTCGCATAGCTCTTTGGCATTGTCATGACAACCTGACGTTGATTCACAGATAAATCAAACTGCTCTTTAATATCATCTTCAATACCTACAAATCCTGCTGCAATCAGCAACAAATCTGCCTTCAGCATTTTTTCGCTATCTTCTTTTTCAACCCATTGACCATCAACTATTCTCCCCTGAATCGTTTTGACAGCTTTGAGTTGCCCATCTTCTTCAATACATTCTTTAATTGTTGTTGCATAAACACGTGGATCCTGCTTAAAAACAGCTAGACTTTCTTCCTGTCCATAATCTGTTTTTAATTCATCAGGCCACATTGGCCATGGACGTGTATTTTGATGAGGCGGAGATGGCATCATTTCCAGCTGTGTAACTGATGCACATCCTTGTCTAATACATGTTCCAACACAGTCATTACCCGTATCTCCACCTCCTACAACAACGACATGCTTTCCTTTGGCATCAATACGAAAAGAAGTTTGATTCAATATATCCTGTGTTGTGCTTTTTAAAAAATCCACTGCAAAATAAATGCCTTTGGCTTCTCTACCTACCACATTTAAATCACGTGCTTTTTTTGCTCCACAACATAAAACAATCGCATCATAATCCTTCAACAAATCTTCCTTCGTCAAATCTTTTCCAACATGAACATTCGTATAAAATTGAACACCTTCTTCTTTCATCAATTGAATACGACGTTCAATAATTTGTTTTTCAAGTTTCATTTGAGGAATACCATACATCAGCAATCCTCCTAAACGATCATCTTTTTCAAAAACACTGACCTGATGTCCACGTTGATTTAACTTGTAGGCAACAGTCAATCCTGCGGGACCACTTCCTACAACCGCCACTTTTTTAAATGAACATACAGATGATTTTTCAGCTTTCATCAATTGATTCTGATAAGCCTTTTCAATAATAAATAATTCATTATCTTTAATCGTTACAGCTTCTCCATGCAATCCACATACACATGCTTTTTCACATAAAGCCGGGCACACACGTCCTGTAAACTCTGGGAAGGGATTTGTTTTTAACAGACGTGAGAGTGCACGTTCATCATTATGATGAAAGATTTCATCGTTCCACTCTGGAATCAGATTATGTAAAGGACAACCTGTAACCATATGATTGATTTCAATGGCTGACTGACAAAATGGAACACCGCAGTTCATGCAACGAGCTCCCTGTTGGCGACGTTTTTCATCCAAAAGAGGGATGTGAAATTCCTGAAAACCAGCAATTCTTGTTTCTGGTGATTGAGTTAAGTTATCTTCTCTTTCAAACTCTAAAAATCCTGTTATTTTTCCCATAAATTACCCTCCTATTGATGAACTTGCTTAAAGGCCATTAAAGCTGCCTCGTCATGTGAATATCCTTGTTTTTCAAAGCTTTCCATACCTTCTAACATACGGGCATAATTCACTGGAACAATCTTTTTAAAATGTGGTAACCAGGCTTCAAAACTTTCTAAAATATCTTTAGCCAGTAACGATCCTGTATATTGCACATGTTTTTGCAGTAAAGTTTTTAACTCTTCTATATCCCTATGTTGTTTCACTTCCTGCATTGTCACTAATTCTTTATTTAAACGTAAATATAAATCATGATCTTTATCAAAGATATAAGCGATTCCTCCACTCATACCAGCTGCAAAGTTCTTTCCAGTTTTTCCTAAGACAACAACTTTTCCTCCCGTCATATATTCCAATCCATGATCTCCACAACCTTCTACGACCGCTATTGCTCCTGAATTACGCACAGCGAAACGCTCTCCAGCACGACCACTGATATAGGCTTCTCCTGATGTTGCTCCATATAAGGCAACGTTTCCAACAATGACATTATCTTGAGCCACAAATTGAGCATTTGAAGAAGGATGAATAATCAGTTTTCCACCAGATAATCCTTTTCCAAAATAATCATTGGCATCTCCTTCAACTTGCATTGTGAGACCTTTTGGTATAAAGGCTCCAAATGATTGTCCGGCTCCACCAATACATTCAATCTGATAAGTATCATCTTGCAGATTGTTTTGGAAACGTTTTGTGATTTCACTTCCCAGCAATGTTCCTAAACTACGATCAAGGCTGGAAATATGTATTGTCTCCTGATGTGGCTGCTTTGTTTCCAGATAAGAAAGGAATCTTGGTAACAAGACTTTTAAATCCTGACTATCTTCTAAGTGGAAATCAAAAACATTTTCTTTTTGGAAATGCACATTGAGATCCTTTTTTGTAAAGAATGATTCTAATTCCTGATATTCTGGTTTGACTTTCAGAACTTCCATATGTCCTACCATTTCATCTATGCTATGGAATCCCAGCTGTGCCATGATTTCACGTAATTCCTGAGCAATAAAAATCATAAAATTCATAACATATTCTGGTTTCCCTTTAAAACGTTTTCTAAGTTCAGCATTTTGTGTTGCGATACCGACTGGACAAGTATCAAGATTGCAGACACGCATCATCACACAACCCATTGTCACTAATGGGGCTGTCGCAAAACCAAATTCTTCTGCACCTAATAATGCTGCCACAGCTACATCTCTTCCTGTCATTAATTTTCCATCTGTTTCTAAAACAACACGTGTTCTTAAATCATTTTCGATAAGACTCTGATGAGCTTCAGCTAGTCCTAATTCCCAAGGCAATCCCGCATAATGAATCGAACTTTGTGGGGCAGCCCCTGTTCCTCCATCATAACCAGAAATCAATATAACCTGAGCTCCTGCTTTCGCAACACCTGATGCAATCGTTCCAACTCCTGATTCTGAAACAAGTTTGACAGAAATACGCGCATCACGATTGGCATTTTTCAGGTCATAAATCAATTGTGCCAAATCTTCAATAGAATAAATATCATGATGTGGTGGTGGTGAAATCAAAGTGACTCCAGGTGTTGAATAACGTGTTTTGGCAATCCAAGGATAAACTTTCTGTCCTGGTAAATGGCCTCCTTCACCCGGTTTTGCACCTTGTGCCATTTTAATTTGAATTTCTTTGGCACTGACCAGATATTCACTTGTGACACCAAAACGTCCACTAGCCACCTGTTTAATAGCACTATTCGCCTCAGTATATAATCTGTCTGGATTTTCTCCACCTTCACCAGAATTTGATTTTCCACCTAAACGATTCATTGCCACAGCTAAACATTCATGTGCCTCCTTAGAAATAGAACCATAAGACATCGCTCCTGTTTTAAAACGTTTGACAATATCATCAACACTTTCTACTTCTTCTAAAGGAATAGATTGTCTTTGTGTCATATCAAATTCTAATAAATGACGTAAAGCAAAGGGTTGACTTTCCAACTGACGTGAATATTCTTTAAATAATGTATAATCTCCACTTTGAGTCGCTTTTTGAAGTAAAACAATTGTTTCTGGACTATACATATGAACTTCACTTTGTGGTCCACGTCGAAATTTATGAAAACCTAAACTTTTCAATGATGTATCTGTCTTTAATCCTAATGGATCAAAGGCATGATCATGATAGTAACGAATATCATTTTCAATATCTGTCAAACCTTTTTCTCCCACACGATAAACTGTATGAGGGAAATAGTTTTCCATAATATCTTCTTTTAAACCGACAACTTCAAAGATTTGTGCAGACTGATATGACTGTAAAGCAGAAATACCCATCTTCGCCGCAATCTTGACAATACCTTTTAAAATGGCATGATTATAATCTTCAATAGCCTTATTTTCCTCTTTATCCAACATATTAAGTTGAATCATTTCCATGATACATTCATGGGCCAGATATGGATAAATAGCTGTAGCACCAAAACCTAATAAACAGGCAAATTGATGAACATCACGTGGTTCACCACTTTCTAAAACAATGGACATCGCTGTTTTTCTTTTGGTTTTCACTAAATGACTTTCAATAGCTGAAACAGCCAGTAATGAAGGGATAACCAAATGATTATCATCGACACCTTTATCAGAAAGAATTAAGATATTGACACCTTGACGATAAGCTTTATCACAATCAAGAAATAACTGATCTAAAGCTTCTGTTAAGGAAATCCCTTTGTAATATAATAAAGAAATGACTTGACTATGGAAGCCATCACGATTTAACTGTTTGAGTTTATCCATATCACGACTGTCTAAAATAGGATTATTAATTTCTAAGACCTGACAATTATCAGATTGATCCTGTAATAAGTTTCCATTAGATCCTAAATATACCGTTGTATCTACAACCACTTCTTCTCTTAAAGAATCAATAGGTGGATTGGTCACTTGAGCAAACTGTTGTTTAAAATAATGAAATAATGTTGGATGTTTTTGACTCAACATAGCAAGTGGAATATCTGTTCCCATGGATGCTGTAGGTTCTACACCATTTTTGGCCATAGGTAAAATCATATCTTTGACATCTTCATATGTATAACTAAAAATCTTATATAAGATATCACGGTCACTTTGACTATGAATATGTGATTTTTTATCTGGAGCTGGTAAATCTTTTAAATGTAATAAATAATAATCCAACCATTCTCCATAAGGATGTTCTTTAGCATAGCTCATTTTACATATATCATCTTCAATCAGCTGCTGTTTTTGAGTATCTACTAATAACATTTTTCCTGGTTGAAGACGTGATTTTTTGACAATATGACTTTCATCAATATCTAAAACGCCAACTTCTGATGATAAAATCAAAGTCTGATCATCTAAAATATAATAACGTGATGGCCTTAACCCATTTCTATCTAAAGTAGCTCCCATGGAAATACCATCAGAAAATAAGATAGCAGCAGGTCCATCCCATGGTTCCATCATTGTCGCATAATAATGATAAAAATCTTTTTTCTCTTGTGACATGGCTGTATTTTTCCATGGTTCTGGAATCAATAGCATCATAGCTTTAGCTAATGGCATCCCATTCATATATAGGAACTCTAATGTATTATCTAGCATGGCTGAATCTGAACCATGTACATCAACAATTGGGAAAACCTTTGTCATATCTGATGAAAAATACTTTGAATCTAATGTTTCTTCTCTGGCCAGCATACGATTCGCATTACCTCTAATTGTATTAATTTCTCCATTATGAGCAATCATACGATTAGGATGTGCTCTTTGCCAGCTTGGATTGGTATTGGTAGAAAATCGTGAATGAACCAATGCTATGGCACTATGATAATCATGATCTTGTAAATCATCATAGAATTGTCTTAACTGATGAACAAGAAACATCCCTTTATAGACAATTGTTGATGAAGATAAGGAAACCACATATGTCTGTGGTGAAGATTTTTCAAATTCGCGTCGAATCACATATAAAACTCTTTCAAAGTCCATTCTTTGTTGACAAGTTTTAGGCTTTTCAATAAAGCATTGCATAATATAAGGCATACAATCCTTAGCCTTTTGACCTAAGATATCTTCATGACATGGCACTTCTCGCCACCCTAGAAATGTGGCCTGATGTTTCATGACAATGCGTTCTAAAGTTTTCATAGCTTTTTGTCTTGTCAGTGTATCCTGTGGTAAAAAGAACATTCCCACAGCATAATCATATGGTTGAGGCAAAGCGATATGGAGATTATGTGCAACTTTATTAAAGAAACGATGTGAAATCTGTAATAAGATTCCAACCCCATCACCGACTTCTCCACTGGCATCTTTTCCAGCACGATGTTCTAGTTTTTCAACAATTGTAAGTGCCTGATCAACAACCTGATAATCCTGTCGTCCATCAATATGAACGACAGCGCCAATACCACAGGCATCATGTTCTCTGACATGATGCAATCCCTGATTATACTCTTTCATCAAATCATCCTTTCTACTTTCCACTATCTCCATAATTTTCTAAAAACCTGGCAGAAGGATCGTTGACCTGACAACCTTCCCAATTTGGATTTGGCATCCAGAATCCTTTCACCATTTGTGCCTGATGTGGATAATATTTTTCAAAGATTTCACGATATAATAATGACTCTTTTGTAAATGGTTGGGCAAAATCATATTTCTTTCTTTTTTCTTCAAATTCCTGATCACTATAATAATTATTCGCATAAGCTTTGATTTCATCACTTAATGAATGTCCTACCGCATCTGAAAAAGCTGCTTTTTCACGCATTAAGATATCTTGAGGTAAATATCCTCTGTCAAACGCTTTACGCAATAAATATTTTCCTTTTCCATAATTATTCATTTTTAAAGCAGGATCAATATGCATAACATAATCCACAAAAGCCAAATCTCCAAAAGGCACACGTGCTTCTAAGGAATGAACACTAATACAACGATCAGCACGTAAGACATCATACATATAAATTTCTCGAATACGTTTTTCAGCTTCCTTTTGGAATTCTTTTGCATTTGGCGCAAAATCTGTATATTTATAACCAAATAATTCATCTGAAATCTCACCCGTTAATAAAACTCTGATATCTGTATGCTGATGAATATACTGACAGACAAGATACATACCAATAGATGCACGAATTGTTGTAATATCATATGTTCCTAAAGTGGCAATAACAGGTTCTAAAGCACTTAGAACATCATCTTTTGTGATAATCACTTCGGTATGTTCACTGCCAGTAAACTCAGCCACTTCTTTGGCATATTTTAAATCAATAGCATCTTTATCCATTCCAATCGCAAAAGTACGAATTGGTTTTTTTAGCAGACGTGATGAGACTGCACAGACAAGTGATGAATCTAATCCTCCACTTAATAAGAAACCAAGTGGTGCATCTGCATCCAGTCTTTTTTCAATACCTTTGACTAATAAATCATGTATATTTGTATAGATTGTATTGAAATCATCATGATGATAGTTTTCCACCAGGCTCATATCTCTATAACAAACAAACTCCCCATTTTGATAATAATGTCCTGGTGGAAAAGGTACAATCTTATCACAGATGCCAACTAAATTTTTGGCTTCTGAAGCAAAGACAATGTGTTGATGATCATCATAACCATAAAATAATGGGCGAATTCCAATCGGATCTCTAGCAGCAATAAATTCTTTTGTATCACCATCAAAAAGAATCAATGCAAATTCTCCATCTAATTCTTTAAACATGTCTACACCCATTTTTTGATAAAGAGGAAGCAGGATTTCACAATCACTCTCCCCTTGAAAGTCAAAGCCCTGCTTCATCAATTCTTCTTTCATTGGTCTAAAACCATAGATTTCACCGTTACAGACAACATAATGCTTCCCTCTTTGAAATGGTTGCATACCATACTCATTTAATCCCATGATGGATAAACGTTGAAATCCCAATAGCCCTTTACCTGTATCAATAATACGCATAGCATCAGGTCCCCTGGTATGTGTTCTTTCAAAACCCTTTAAAAAAATCTCTTTTTCTACATTGCTGTCGCAATACGCCATAATCGAACACATTGTCATAACCCCTCTCTTATATAATTTTATAAAATACCAAATAACAGTTTGCCATATGTTGGGAATGGCCATACATTTTCGGCAGTTAATGTTTCCAATTCATCACATGGTGTACGTAAAGCACTCATAGCTGGAATGACTTCATCTCGATAATAGAAAGCTGCCTTTTCAAAGTCTTCAATCGCTTCAGCTTCTTTTAAGACTTTGTCTAAATGTTTTGTTGCTTTAAAAGCTTGATCTAATAATGCTGAAACATCTTTTAAAGTTTCTTTTTCATAAACATTTTCTAACTTGGCAACTTCTGTTTTCATTGCACAAGTTTGTGCTAAGTCATATGAATATTGACTAACAGCTGGTAAGATTTCTTTTTGAGACATATTGACCATTGTTAAAGCTTCAATATGCAAAATCTTGACATATTCTTCCATCATAATTTCATAACGAGAATGCACTTCTTCTTCATCAAAGACTTTATGTCTTTTAAATAATTCAATATTATTTTCCTTGATAAAATATGGTAAAGCATCAGGTGTTGTACGTAAGTTTAATAGTCCACGTTTCTTGGCTTCCTCTACCCAAGAATCATCATAACCATTACCATTGAAAATAATACGTTTATGTTCTTTGATTGTTCCTTGAATCAATGCATGTAATGCTGAAGAAAAATCCGGTGCTTTTTCTAGAATATCCGCAAATTCTTTTAATTCATCTGCAATCACTGTATTTAAAACAATATTACATCCTGCAATAGATGAACTTGATCCTGGCATACGGAATTCAAATTTATTACCTGTAAAAGCAAATGGTGAAGTACGGTTACGATCTGTTGTATCTTTAGGAAATTTAGGTAAGACATGAGCCCCAATCTTCATGACTTCTTTTTCCTTAGAATCATATGGTCGATCTTCTTCAATAGCTTTTAAGATTTCAGCTAATTCATCACCTAAGAAAACAGAAATAATAGCTGGCGGTGCTTCGTTAGCTCCCAAACGATGATCGTTACCTGCAGTCGCAACAGATAATCTCAACAAATCCTGATGTTCATCAGCCGCTTTAATCACAGCGCATAAGAATAATAAGAATTGAGCATTTTCATGTGGTGTATCTCCAGGTTCTAATAAATTCACACCTGTATCTGTTGATAATGACCAGTTATTATGCTTTCCACTTCCATTGATACCATCAAATGGCTTTTCATGTAATAAAGCAACCAAACCATGTTTTTTTGCAATTCTTTGAATCAATTCCATTGTTAATTGGTTATGATCAGTCGCAATATTGGTAGTAGAGAAAATAGGTGCTAACTCATGTTGAGCTGGTGCAACTTCATTGTGTTCAGTTTTCACTAAGACACCTAATTTCCATAATTCTTCATTTAAATCATTCATAAATTCTTGAACTCTACTCTTGATTGTTCCAAAATAATGATCTTCCATTTCCTGTCCTTTTGGAGATGGTGCACCAAATAAAGTACGTCCTGTATAAATCAAGTCTTTTCTTTGTTCATAATATTTTTTATCGACTAAGAAATATTCCTGTTCAGGTCCCACTGTTGTTTTGACATTCTTAACATTTTCGTTACCAAATAATTTTAAGATACGTAATGCCTGTTTGTTGATAGCCTGCATACTTCTTAATAATGGTGTCTTTTTATCTAAAGCATGCCCTGAATAAGAACAGAATGCTGTAGGAATACATAAAACGCCATTTTTAATAAAAGCATAAGATGTCGGATCCCAAGCTGTATATCCTCTGGCTTCAAATGTTGCACGTAATCCCCCATTCGGGAAAGATGACGCATCAGGTTCTCCTTTAATTAATTCCTTGCCAGAAAATTCTAAAATAACTTTCCCATTTTTGTTTGTACCAATAAAACCATCATGCTTTTCAGCTGTTACACCTGTCATCGGTTGAAACCAGTGCGTATAATGTGTAGCTCCATGTTCCACAGCCCAATCTTTCATCGCATTCGCCACAGCATTTGCAATCTTGATATTTAAAGATTTCCCCTCTTTAATTGTTTTTTGAAGTTCTCTGAAAGTATCCTTCGCAAGTCTTTCTTCCATGACTTCTTCATCAAATACCAAAGTTCCAAAAATATCTGTTATTTTCTTTTCCATATCTATCACTCCTTTATGTAAACCTATCCGTTTACTTATTTTGCATTATGATACAGCTTCGTGTTTTTGTCAATGTTTTTTTATCATTTTAATAAATTATTATTATATTTGATTGAAAAAATACAATTATTCCGTTATAATAAAGACGAATAGGAGATATTGAATCCCGTAATATTTATTTTTATGTAACATCTTATACAACAAATTTTGATATATGTATCTCCTATTCTTCTATAAAATATAAGGAGAACAACAATGATAAATGATTTAAAAGAAATTCATGAGGAGTGTGGTGTGTTCGGTGTGTTTCAGCATCCAAATGCAGCTAACCTCTGTTATTATGGTTTACATGCCCTTCAGCATCGTGGGCAGGAAGGAGCCGGTATTTTAGTTGCAAACGATCATAAACTTTCTATTCATAAAGGAGAAGGTTTGGTCACTGAAGTTTTTAACAGTGAAAAGATTCATCAGATGAATGGTATTCACGCTATTGGTCATGTGCGTTATTCAACTGCTGGTGGTGGAGGTATTATGAATGTACAGCCTTTACTTTTTAGAACCATGGTGGGTGATATGGGAATTTGTCATAATGGAAATATTGTGAATGCTAATGTATTGAAAGCTGAACTTGAAGAACAAGGCAGTATCTTTTCATCTTCATCTGATACTGAAATCTTAGGACATTTAATCAAACGTCAAAAAGGACATATGATAGATCGTATCTGTGCTTCTTTAGAAAAATTAGATGGAGCTTTTGCTTTCCTCATTCTTTTAGAAGATCGTCTCTATGCTGTCAGAGATCGTTATGGATTAAGACCACTAGCTATTGGACAGCTCCCTAATGGCGCGTATGTCTTTGCTTCAGAAACATGTGCATTAGATATTGTAGGCGCTAAATTTCTAAGAGATGTCGAGCCAGGAGAAATAGTCAGAGTCAAAGGCAATCAATTGTTATCTCGTCTTTATACAAAGCAACCTATCCATGATAAAATCTGTGCGATGGAATATGTATATTTTTCTCGTCCTGACAGCATCCTTGATGGCATCAATGTTCACACAACACGTAAAAATGCTGGAAAACAACTTTATTTAGAAAGTCCAGTAGATGCTGATATTGTGATTGGAGTACCAGATTCATCTATATCTGCTGCCATTGGATATTCAGAAGCTTCCCACATTCCTTATGAAATGGGACTAATTAAAAACAAATATGTCGGAAGAACATTCATTCAGCCTACGCAAGAACTAAGAAATCAGGGTGTTCGTATGAAGCTTTCGGCTGTTTCTTCAATTGTGAATCAAAAAAGAGTCATCATGATTGACGACTCTATTGTCAGAGGAACAACATCCAAACGTATTGTGACTTTATTAAAAGAAGCAGGTGCTACAGAAGTTCATGTCAGAATTGCTTCACCGGCAATCAAATATCCTTGTTTTTATGGTGTAGATACTTCTACTCTTGATGAATTAATTTCTCACAAGATGACAACTCAGGAACTTTGCGCATATATTGGTGCTGATTCCTTAGCCTTCATCAGTGAAGAAGGACTTCAAAAATCTATTCATTTTGAAAAAGAACATACCTGTGATTTATGTATGGCTTGTTTCAATAGAAAATATGTCACACCACTATATGATAATGATTTTCAAGACGATTAAAGGTTTGTCAAAACGACAAACCTTTTATATTTTTATCGCAATAATCAAAGCCAACATCCCAATAACAAGAACCGTCCCACAAATCCTTAATACTTTATTTTCCTGCTTAGAAGATAGCCATAATAATTTTTCACTTATTAACTGCTGTGTCATAGATTTATAAATTTCAACGCCTAAGAAAATTAAAAATATGATATACAATTTTAAAGAGTTCACATCAAACCCTGAAAACAAATCACAAACATATGCCCAAAGTAAAATAACAATAACCAAACCAGTAAAATAAATTCCTTTAGAATAACTATATGTATTCCAATAGCCATATGCCTGATAATCTCGACAGAGCACATCTTTAATAATCAATGTCGAAGCAACTACAAAGAACAAATAGTCTGCTGAAGTCATATATAACATTTTACTCTTCTTCCCTCTTAAAAAAGTGCTTATCAGCAACATATTGACTGATTTTCAGTCTACGTAAAGTTTTGCTTTCATAAACTACAATAATACCTAGTATTGCTATTTTGATATATGCTATTCCAAAAGATAAAAAAAGACCTGGAAATACAAATAAGAATAAGACTGCCAGCCAATCCTGTATAACTTCTCTTTTCCATTCTTTCTTAAATAAATCTGGAAACAAAGGCTTATCTAGAATACAAACCAGACATTTATCACTCATCACTTCATATAATATAATCCCAATAAACATAACACATATATAAACAATTTCTCGAATGATTTCTTCCATTTTGATCACCATCTTATATATATCAAAATAATATGAAATTTTTGTGTATTCACTTTTTTGTTTAGATAACATCGTTTTCTGTTATATAATGAAAAAGAGGAGTGGACATCATGAATAAAAAGAAAATACGTCTCATTATTGGAGGGCTTATATCCCTTCTCATAGCATGGATTATCATAGACACTTTCACAACTGTTCCTATCTATTTATATATTGATCAAGTCCATGAACAACAATCCCAGATTATTATTCATATTCCTTATGGTTCAGGTCATTATTACTATAAAAAATATAAGCTAAATCAAATAGAAGATGGTGTTTATCAAATTCAGGGTTATGGCTCTATGCTTTCAGGAAAGAAATACCCTTTAGAAATAACAATTGATAATAGTCAAAATCAAATCAAAGAAATCAAACAAAAAAACTTGGACAATCAATTAGAAACGATATATTCTCAATGAAATAGCAAAATAAGGCTATTTCTTTTTTATATAAACTTAATCATGACCAACAAAGCTAATAGTGCAATGACTATAGAAGTTCCACAAACCTTTAAAATCATATTTTCTTGTCTTGATGAAAGCCATGAAAAATGTTCCGTAATAGAATGATGATTTTGCATTTTATAAAAATCCATACCTACAAATAGAACATATATCATTAAAATCTTTAAATCATTTAAATTCATTTCATCATGTAAATATAATAAAAACAACAATAACCCTATAACTATACTTCCTATTATATGTAATCTTTTTGAGCCATTAAAAACATGTCTCTTAGAAAAAACATCTCTTATGACATAAGATGTAAGTCCCATAAAGAAAGCAAATTCTGGCATTGTCATATACAACATATGATTTTCTCCCCCTCCATTTTCTTATCTTGATTTCAGTATAACAAAGCAAGATATTAATGATATATTCATAGTCTTTATTTTAAGTTAAGATTTTATTAAAACAAAGCATTATCGCAATTGCCTACTAGATATTTACTAAACATATATAATTCATATATGTAAAAAGCCTATACAAACATCCATTTGCATAGGCTAAAGTTCCTATAATATATTTATTCGTTCTTCTTGTACGATAGTTAACTTTTGAAAAATATCCTCATTACTATTATCTGTATTTTGTAAATAAACTTTTTTCTCTATCGTAACTGATATTTAGTAGCTCGTCCTTTCCCCGACTTATCAATAATATTTTTATCAGATAATGAATTCAGTATTCTAATAAGCTTTGCCTTATTATAATGACTTTTTTTCTATTTCTGCTCTTGATAATTTTAAATTTCCATGAAAAAGCTGTATAATCTGTTGTTCTTCACTTGTTAAATTAGTAATATCTAATACAGTTGGTAATATGATTATTATGGAGTTCTCATAGACTTTAAATTCTGGCTTCGTTATTGAATCATAGTATGATTTATTGATTCTTTTGATTCCTGTGCCAAACATTTCTATATATCTTAATCTATAGAATACATTTCCTATAATTGGATTTCTAAGCATTGAAATCTGTCCATCGAGATATTCTGCTTCACTCATTCCTGAAGGAAGACCTCCTGGAGAACTTATTTCGATTCTATCATCAAACATACTTACTCTTATAAATGCATTGATGTCCCAAAAGCGATGAATCATAGCATTGGCTATAGCTTCACGAAACGCATTTTCTGGGATACGATTGACAATCTTTCTAGAAGTTCCATCAATCTTTTCATATTGATAATATTTTTTATACATTTCAACACTTTCTTCCAATAACAATAAAATAGATTTATTTTCTAAAATAATTCTATCCATAATTTCATCAATATCTTGCCCAAATTTTATAATATCAACACCCTTATAATTATTTTGATCAGCAAGTAATGCTGCTGCATTATTATATTGATGATTTTTTGTATATAAATCTAATGTTTTCAAAATATCTTCATTTAATCCTTGTATAGCCAATTTATCTTTTAAAGCTTTTTCTAAACATTGAAATGTTAAATCCTGTTTTTGAGAAACAAGTTCTTCATATGATTGATGACTTTCTTCTAATATAAGTCTGTTCAATTCTAGTCTATCTACTTCAATAGTTGAAGTATCATGTCTTTTATATGCTTTACCTTTATATAAATAAGGTTTCAAATCACTTTCATAAACAGTTAGAGTTATTGTTGAATCATCATTAATATTTAAATCATATAATGGTACAGGATTCATATTATCATTCATTTTGTTTTCAATACTTAAACAAAAATCTATTGCATTTTTTATTCCTTTAACCAGACCATCATCATTAATTCCAAAAATAATTCTTCCTGTTCCATAGTTTGCGAAAGCACTGACTGTCTTGAGAAATGTGTTGGATTGTATCGTTTCTTTAAACTCTAAATTTCTAGATTCTTTCATAACAGTCTCCTCCCTGAATATATTATTGTTCCATTCGTTTTGCAACGAAAAATATTATCGTTGCATTTTTATTGCAATGAAAGAAAAAAATCGTTTCAAATCATATGAAACGAAAAAGTAACTATTCAAAAAGTATGACCATAATATTCATTATTAAACTCTTTCAATAATTCTTTTCCTTAAATCCTTTTTTCTACGCCATCAATAATATCTTTCAAAACAATACTATCTCTTTATTGAGATAGAACCATTAATACATGTTACTTATATAAAGATTAAATTTATATTTTCATGCTTATGTTTATCTTTTCATTAGGTAAGGCTAATAAAAATGAAATAATAACAACAGAATCTGTAGTTATATTATAACAAAGAAGAACTCCTATAAGTTCTTCAATAAGTTTTTCTCTTAAAGTGTTATCTGAAATAACCTTTAAAAATTATATATACTTTTTATTGATTATTATTCACTTCTTGGTGCTTGTTTTGTGTCATGAAAAGTAATAGTTACTTCAATACCATAATCACAATTTTCTTTAGTAAAATTTTCAGGGTTAGGTGGATCAATTGGATTATCTTTTTTTCCAAGTACTGTAAAAAGGACAATTTCTTCATTTGCTTCGATTTTTTTATTATCTAATGTATTTGCAAACATGACTTTATTGCTATTTAATGATTCTAAATAATGTTGAGAAAAATTATATTTGATTATATTATTTTCAGTTTCTGAATGGATCAAATAAATATCGTATGTTTCATCACCTAAAACAATAGCTATTTGTCCATGAGAATATATATCATCTTCGTAAGATATTATCTGTTTTTCCCATTCATTTTCTTTTTCATATACACAAATACTTGCAGATTTCAAAGGCTGACTTAATTCATATTCATAGACAGGATAATCATCTTCTGTATCACCAACAACACTTTGAGTTAAAGCTGTTTCAGAAATATAATTGATTACACCTGATGTTGTAGATTCATTTTCAGCATTATTATTGTTTGATTTCTTTGAACTTGTACACCCAATCAACACAAAAACACATACAACAAATAATAGAACTTTTTTCATAAGACTCATCCTTTCTTTATCTATTATCATTATACCAATGTTGATAATAACATTCAAAATAAACAAATCTTATGAAAATATTAATGCGAAATACTATTTCATGAAAAACTTAGGATTTGAAATGCTAATAAACCATTTAAAACCAGAATTGAAATCAATCATGTACCTCATTCTCAAGTCTTACTTATTATCATAATTTTAAAACTGCAACTATTTCTTCGCCATCCATTTCACCATTCTCTATAAAGTCAAATTTTGAATAAAGTCTTTTTGCATTTATATTTTCAGGTTCATAAGATAAATAGCAATATTCTGCCTTACCACACGGAAATGTCCTAATAAACTCTAAAGCTAAACGAATGGCTTCTTTTCCATATCCATTGCCTTGATATTTTTCATCAATCATCAATCGCCAGATACTATAGTTACCATAAGCTATCTGTGGTGGGTTATCAAAAGATTCATCTACATCATAACCTATCATCAAGAAACCAACAGGAATTTCATCTTCAAAAATACCAAATGGAAAAGCGTGTCCATTTCCTGTTATCGATATATATGCTTCTATGATACTCAAATCATTAGGTGCAACAAACGATTCTTGTTCCTTACTCACATGTAGCTTTAGTATATCCCATATATTTTTCGCATTTATTTTTTCAATTCTAATCACAATATCACTTCTCCTTAAATTACTATTTATCAACTTAGAAATCAATATTTCGTATAGAGAAAGATTTATTCAAATTCTTTTTCATGTTCTTTAAAAAAATTGTAAAAATATCTCATATTTTCTAAATCACTCCATTTCATAATGGCATATTCTTTTGAATCAAGATTATATATTTTCGCATCCAGAGTTCCTAACATAAAAGGTGAATGTGTTGCGATAATAAATTGACACTGAAACCATCTTGCCATATTATTAATTTCTTTTGCTAATGCGACTTGATTAGCAGGAGAAAGAGATACTTCTGGTTCATCTAATAAATATAACGCATCAGGTTGCAAAAAATCATCAAAATACTGCATAGATGTTTCCCCATTAGAATATTTTTCTTGGGCAAACATGATATATTCCATCTGTCTAGCACCTTCTTTTGACTCCAAATATTTTCTTGCTTCTTCTTTCGTCATCCCCTTTTTTACATAGTCATATAGCATTCCATCTGATAATACTTGTTTTTGTTGAATTTTCTTCACCTTATATAAAATATCTTCACTTTTGATATAGCAACTATTCTCTGGCAAACATTTAATCTTATGACCAAGTTCATCTTCACCCAGACAATAAGAACATTTAAAGCAAAATTCATTGTAGTAATCTTTTATACCATATGAATTACTCGTAGCATTTTCTTTACCTTTTAACCTCAATTTATTAGCGATGATATTAAGTAATGTCGATTTACCAGAACCATTATTTCCATAAAAAACTGTTATTGGAGTAAATACGAAAGGCTCTATATCTTTATTTCTAAAAACATTATAAGGATAGATATGAGGATTAGATATTTGTGAATCACTCAATTGAAAACTTCTTAAATATATCATGAATAAAGAATCACCCTTTCTTTTCTAAATTAGGTTTTTTATCATTTTTGTTTTCCAAAATATTCTAATAAGTTAGATATTCCTGAAATTATCCAAAATATCGCTATTATAATTAAGACAATTCTCCATCCTTTAGAAACTTCTGCAATAAAAATAAAAGTATATAAAGCAAATATACTTAATAACAGGCAAATTATTGTTGTAATTACTTTTATTTTTTTACGTTTATCCATAATGAAACACCTCCATAAATTAGGATTTACTTATATCTATTCCTATAAAAGTGTCAATATATATCCGTCTATCAGAGCAATTAGCAGATACATAATAAAGGCTCTGATAAACGCTTCTATATGCTTTTTCGGATTTTGATACAATTCCTTTTCTGGTATTTTTCTTAAACGAACACGCTTTGTATTCCGCCACCATAAAAGGTCTACAATAAATAAGTCAAAGATATTCAATCCCTGTCCTATAATACATAAACAAAGAAAATTATGTGTGAAGCCATTTTCTTTGATAAACAACCCTAATATAAATAGTACGAACAGAAATAACAGAAAATTGGATATAAATGTAACCACTTTATTGCTTTCCTTAAATTTTCCTTGATATTCTGCAATACTCTTTATTCGATTTTGCACTTCATCTGGATAAGATGAATAGCTTTTTAAATTTTTGTTATCTGTACCTGTTCCCCAAAAACATATTAGAAAAAACGCAATACATAAAATTACGGTTTCGATTATTATAATCATTCTGTTTCACTCCAAATTTCAATTTGTTATTGTAAATTGTTTATAAATTTTATACTTTCATCATATATTTTTTGATATTCAATATTATGAACATAATGAGAACATTCCAAAATTTTATATTCTCCATTTTGCTTACTATTTATATAATCAATAATAAAGTTTCTCCATTGTTCTTTTGCATATCCTGTCCCATCTCCATTAGATATAAAAAATAACATAGGTACATTAGTAATATCAATACTTTCTAATTTTTTAGCATTTTCTTTTATCTGTTTTGTTTCATTTAGCATCGAAGTTGTTGCTGTTCTTCTATAAAAAACAATTCTATACAACTTTTTTTCTTCATCTGTTAAATTTCCATCTTTAATTGCAGAAGAAGAATTAACAATAGATGGTATAAATCTAGTAAGTCCTATATCTGCTCCAAATTTAGCTAAAGAAAGGAGCATATTATTTATTTTCATATTCTCGTATGCTTTAGGGACTGATGGATCTAATCCCACTATTCCTTTTATTTCATCTGGATATTTATTTGCCCAATATAATGCTTCAATTCCAGACATAGAATGAGGAAATAAAATATATCTATTGTTTTTTATACCTGCTTTATTCAATGATTCTCTTGTTTCAAATAAAATTGTATCTATATCTCTATCAATATCACTTATATCACTAAAACCATAACCTGCTTTTTCTACTACTGCTATTTGATAATCATTTTCAAATAATGAATATAGTGTTTTAAAATCAAGTGTAGGTGAACAAGTTCCTCCTCCAGACATAAATACTAATGTTGTATCACTATTGGAATTTCCACTTACATAAACATTTATATTATGATTATTAACTTCAACAATTTTACCAGTTGTTTTAAAAAATTTATCTTCTTTTTTTAATTTTATTTTATGATTAACGAAACTTATTATCATCAACAATACTATAAGGAAAATAATAACTTCAATTATAATTATACTAATTTTTAAAAATTTATTCATAGATTATCTCACTTTCAAATTAGGAGTTGTTTATTTCTTCTTTTTTTGTTTTGGGGCTGGCAGTTCATCATACATTGCATGAAACAAGCATGTCAAAAATTCCTTATTATCAACTTCATCTACCAACAACATCTCTTTTGCTCCCTCATAGGGTAATTCATACGGAGCTGTCGGCATATAACTAATTGCTGATTTTACTGGTTTAACAAGTAATCTATCATCATAGATACCGCCTACAATCTTGCCACGATAATAAATAATAAATTCTCCCATCATAGCTCGGTAAGTAATTTCTTCTAACTCAGATAGCTGCCCTAAAATAAACTCTAAGTATTCCTTGCTTGATGCCATATTTCCACCTCAAATTCTAATTTATTGGACATAATCATTTACTATTCTCTTATTTTCAAATGATAACAGGACACTAAATATTATTTCTATCAGTATCATCATTATTGCAAGAGTATAATTAGCAAAATTTAAACCAACTATCAAAGATAATATTGGAATAATTATTGACAATACCATATATGTTTTTGAATTATATAACCAACTGTATGGCAATAAATGTGCTCCGAATATCATAGCAATAACCATTAGCATTTTATCCGGCAATGTAGGATAAATCCACATTGCTATTAAAAGGTATATCATTTGATTTGCAGAAAATAGTATTCCTAAGTAGTTTAATGGATTACTTTTATCTTGAAATTGTATTTTTAATATTTTAGAAATTAAAAAAGCTATAGGTAATAATGGTGCTGTGCAACAAAATGTCAATAGATTTTTTGTTAATATAGGTAAATCTGTTAATTGTACGATTAAAACCATAATCCATATTACTACTGATGCAATGATAAAATGAATACCTTTCTTTTGCTTTTGGGCACAATCTTTTTTCAAATCTTTCAAGTTCATTTTTTAGCTCTCCTCAATAAATTCCAATTTGTCTACTTCTGTATGTTTATTATACCAGTAACTATTATCCACAACAACGATATCCTTCTATTCAACTATTTTTAACCAAAAAAAAGAGAATAGATAACTCCATTCTCTCATTGATTTTATTGAATTTCACTATGGTATTCTTGTAAAGATTTGACTGCATGGCTACCATGAATCTTCATTTCCATAATTCCTTCTAATGCAGCTTTAGCAGCAGCGATGTTTGTCATATATGGAATTCTCATCTTAATAGCTGTTTTTCTGATATAGCTATCATCATGAGCACTTTGTTTACCATGAGGTGTATTGATCACCATAGCAAGTTCACCATTTGTAAGGGCATCTGTAATGTTTGGACGTCCTTCATTTAATTTCTTAATTTTTTCAACTGGTACACCTGCTTCTTGAATTAAAGCGTATGTATTTCCTGTTGCTACAATTGTAAATCCTGCATCATAGTATCCTTTTGCAAGAGAGACAACTTGTGGTTTGTCCATATCGTTAACACTGATTAATACTTTTCCTTCAGTTGGTAAGATTGTTTGTGTCGCTTCTTCAGCTTTATAGATAGCTGCTCCAAATGAACTTCCTAATCCTAACACTTCTCCTGTTGATCTCATTTCTGGTCCTAAGATTGGGTCAACTTCTGGGAACATATTGAATGGGAATACAGCTTGTTTAACACCAACATGTGGGATTTTCTTTTCAGTTAATTTTGGTACTGGTGATTCTCTACCAGTTAATTCCATTGTCACAATATCAGTTGCAATTTTCACCATATTAACATTACATACTTTTGATACTAAAGGTACTGTACGTGAAGCTCTTGGGTTGGCTTCAAGAACATAAACTTTATCATCAGCAATCGCATATTGCATGTTCATAAGTCCACGAACATTCATTTCTTTCGCGATTTTCTTTGTATATTCTTTGATTGTTTCTAAATGTCTCATTGGAATATGTTTAGAAGGTAAGATACATGCTGAATCTCCAGAGTGAATACCTGCTAATTCAATATGTTCCATAACAGCTGGAACGAAAACATTTGTTCCATCACTAATAGCATCTGCTTCACATTCCATTGCATTATTTAAGAATCTGTCAATTAAGATTGGACGATCTGGTGTCACACCAACAGCCGCAGCCATATATTGTTTTAAGCTGTCATCATCATAAACAACTTCCATTCCACGTCCACCTAAGACATAAGAAGGTCTTACCATTAATGGATAACCAATTCTTTTAGCGATTTCTAAAGCTTCTTCAACATTGACAGCCATTCCTGATTCTGGCATAGGAATTTCTAATTTTTCCATCATTTCATTGAATAAATCTCTATCTTCTGCCATATCAATTGTTTCAGGTGTTGTTCCTAAAATATGCACACCATTGGCTTTTAACTGAGAAGCTAAGTTTAATGGTGTCTGTCCACCAAATTGAGCAATCACACCAACTGGTTTTTCTTTATCATGAATACTTAAAACATCTTCTAATGTTAATGGTTCAAAATATAATTTATCAGAAGTATCATAATCAGTAGAGACTGTTTCTGGATTACAGTTGACAATAATTGTTTCAAATCCTAATTTCTTTAAAGCAAGTGAAGCATGAACACAGCAATAGTCAAATTCAATACCCTGACCAATTCTGTTTGGTCCTCCACCTAAAATCATAATCTTTTTCTTATCATGATGAATATCACTATGATCTTTGGCATTATATGTAGAATAGTAATATGCACTATCTTTTGTACCACTGACATGAACTGGTTCCCAAGCTTGAGTAATACCATTTTCAATTCTTTCATTTCTGATACTATCTTCAGAAACATTTAAAATCTGGCTTAAATATTTATCTGAGAAACCATCTTGTTTAGCTTGTCTTAAAACATCTACTGGCAACTGTTTTCCAGCATATGATTTTAACATTTCTTCTTCATCAACTAATTCTTTCATTTGTTCAATAAAATAATGTTTAATGCTTGTTAATTCATATAATTCTTCAACAGTTGCTCCTTTTCTTAAAGCTTCATACATGATGAATTGTCTTTGACTTGTAGGAACTGTTAATTTTTCTAATAACTGTTCTTTTGTTAATTCATTGAAATTCTTTGCATATCCTAAACCATATTGACCAATTTCAAGAGAACGAATCGCTTTTTGGAAAGCTTCTTTATAAGTCTTACCAATACTCATAACTTCCCCAACAGCTTTCATCTGTGTTCCTAGTTTATCTTGTGCACCTTTGAATTTTTCAAAAGCCCATCTTGCAAATTTAATAACAACATAGTCACCATCTGGTACATATTTATCTAAAGTTCCATATTTTCCACATGGAATTTCATCTAAAGTTAAACCAGCAGCTAACATAGCCGAAACAAGGGCAATAGGGAAACCTGTTGCTTTTGAAGCCAAAGCACTAGAACGTGAAGTTCTTGGGTTAATTTCAATAACAACAATTCTATCTGTTTTTGGATCATGTGCAAACTGAACGTTTGTTCCACCAATAACACCAATTGATTCTACAATTCTAAAAGCCTGATCTTTTAAACGATCTTGAACATCTTGAGAAATTGTCAACATTGGCGCACTACAGAAAGAATCTCCAGTATGAACACCTAATGGATCAATGTTTTCAATAAAACATACAGTAATCATATTGTTTTTAGCATCTCTGACAACTTCTACTTCTAATTCTTCCCATCCAAGAATAGATTCTTCAATCAAACATTCATGAACAAGACTTGCCTGTAAACCACGAGAAACAACTGTTTTTAATTCTTCAACATTATAAACAAGTCCTCCTCCGGCACCACCCATTGTATAAGCAGGTCTCACAACAACAGGATAACCTAATTTATCAGCAATCGCTAAAGCTTCCTCAACAGTATTGGCAATTTCACTTCTTGCCATATCAATACCAAGTTCATTCATGGCTTTTTTGAATTCCAAACGGTCTTCACCACGTTCAATTGCATCAACCTGCACACCTAGAACTTTGACATTGTATTTATCTAAAACTCCAGCATTATGTAATTCAGCACATAAGTTTAATGCTGATTGTCCACCTAAGTTAGGCAATAAGGCATCTGGTCTTTCTTTTTCAATAATTTGTGTTAATCTTTTCAAATTCAATGGTTCAATATAAGTCACATCAGCAGTTTCTGGATCTGTCATGATTGTCGCTGGATTAGAATTGACTAAGACAATCTTGTATCCTAAACTTCTCAATGCTTTACATGCCTGTGTTCCTGAATAGTCAAATTCACAAGCCTGACCAATAATAATAGGTCCTGAACCAATAACTAATACTGTGTTTACATCTTCTCTTTTTGGCATATCTTTTCCTCCTTATCCATAAAAAAGACATATCAAATCAAATGATATGTCCTATAACAAATATAAAAAATAAGAAAAAGAAGACTCTGGAGAAACAGCTATTTGATTCGTTGTTTTTAAACCAAAATCCATCATTTTTCTCATTCCTTTCCTTATCCTTAATAAGTATATATTTTTGTATTTATACATTCAAGAAAATGATAAATAATAATCAAAAAGATAATATATTATCAATTTATTCTTGTGATTTCATATCCCTCTTTGGCAAATGTATCTATAATTCTTTGTATATGCTTTTCTCCATTGGTTTCACAAGTGACACGTAATTCCACTTCAGAAAAACGTGCAAAGTTCTTAAACTGGTTATGTTCCACACCAATAACATTCGCATTACATTGAGCTAAAACATGAGATACATATTCAAGTTCACCAGGTTTATCTAATAACTGTACAGTAAATGTAAAGACACGACCTCTAGCAATCAATCCCTTATTAATCATTGAAGAAATTGTTAAAACATCAATATTTCCACCACTAATCAATGATACCACTTTTTTATTCTTTTCATTTAATTTCTTTAATGCTGCAAGAGATAAAATACCTGAATTTTCAGCGATCAGTTTATGTTTTTCCACAAGCAATAAGAACGCATCCATCAATTCATAATCAGAAACCGTAATAATACCATCCACATATTCTTTAATATAATCAAAAGTCATATCACCAATTTCTTTAACGGCTGTCCCATCAGCAATTGTATTGGCTTCTTTTAAAGCCACAACCTGATCTTCATTAATAGCTGCTAAAGCACTGGCAGCACCTTCTGGTTCTACTCCAATAATCTTGATTGTTGGCTTGATTTGTTTGGCAGCACAGGCAATACCTGAAATCAATCCACCACCACCAATTGGCACTAAGATAATATCTGCTTCAGGCAATTCTTCAAGTATTTCTAACGCAATTGTTCCTTGCCCTTCAATAACATCTTCATCATTAAATGGATGCACAAATGTATATCCATGTTCCTTTTGTAAATCACAAGCTTTCTGATAGGCTTCATCATAAACTTCACCAGCCAAAACAACCTCAGCCCCATGTGCTTCTGTTGCTTCTACTTTAATCAATGGTGTATGTTGAGGCATGACAATTGTGGCCTTGACACCTAATTTAGAAGCTGCATATGCCACTCCTTGCGCATGATTACCAGCTGAAGAAGCAATTAAACCTTTAGCTTTCGCTTCATCATCCATTTTGACAATCTTATTATAAGCCCCTCTTATTTTAAAAGCACCTGTTCTCTGTAAGTTCTCAGGTTTGATATAAACCTGATTTTTACATTCCTTTGAAAAAGCTTCACTATATATTAAGGGAGTAGGAATAATGACTTCATCAACTCTCTTTTTGGCTTCTTGAAAATGCTTTAAATCTAACATATTGAATCTCCCTCTCTTTCATATATTTTCAACATTATAACATAACTCATTATAGATTTGAATTGATTTTTTTCATATTCATAAATACCACATTAACGATTTAGCCAAATACAAATTTATATATGAAAGAAATTAAAAATTTCATCAATACTTACAGGTCTATATTCATGCGCATCCACACCAACATCATATCTATAAATACCTTCTTCTCTCATTTTTAAATTATAACTCCTATCATTATGTTGATGTCCATGTAAATGAATAGAACCTCTAAAGGAATGATTCCACTCTAAAAAAGGATAATGTGATAAAACAAGAAATTTCTTTTGATACTTTAGTTCTTTATAATCACAGACTTCTTCAAACAAACATTCATCATACTTTTTATCATGATTTCCTCTCACCAATATTTTTCTTCCATTTAGCTTTGAAATGATTTGATTAGCTTCATCTAAAGACAATTTCATTGTTAAATCTCCTAAGATATAGATAAAATCATTCTTTTTTACAAACTGATTCCAGTTTTGTATCAATGTTCTATTCATCTCATCAACATCTTGAAATGGTCTATTGCATAAACGCAGAGCATTTTGATGTCCTAAATGTAAATCACTTGTAAAATAAATCATTTGATCACCTCCATGACAATAAAAGGTATAGTTGATAAACCATACCTTTACGATAACACACCTTTCATGACATGTTAATATTTTATAAAGATTTTTCTGATATAAAAAGTCATATGAATAAGATACTATACTTATTTCCAATCTAAAATGAGTTTAATTCCCATAAAAAACACAATTATCAGTAAACCTTATAATAACAAATGTATTTCAAATGACGTTTGTTATAAAAAGAGTATTCTAAAAAAAATAAACCTCTATAATATGAAATGAATCTCGTTATTAGAACACCCAAATAACAAAATTCTTCTCATATTTGTAGAGGCTTTTTTATTTAAATTGATTTAATTGTTCATCGTAGATGTAATCAATCTTTTGTAATGTTTGGATAACTTCATCCTGTGAAACATCCAAATCATCACATAATGATTCTAATGAATCATATTGATCTCTCAGTTTCATATTGATAAAACTTAAAAGCATGGCTGGATCTTTAGGTAACATTAGTATTCAACTCCTTCATAGATTTGTGATAAAACATATGCAATACCATCTTCATTATTTGATTTCGTTACGACTTTTGCACGTTGTTTCACTTCTTCAACTGCATTTTCCATCGCAACGCCAAGTCCTGCATATTCAATCATACTTAAATCGTTATAGCCATCTCCAAAAGCTATGACCTCTTCTTGTTTAATGCCTAAACTCTTAGCTAAACGATCAAGAGATGCTGCTTTATCTATATTTTTGGCCATCACTTCTAAAAAGAATGGTGCACTACGATAAATACTTAATTCATTTCCAAAAGGCTTTTTAAATTCTTCTTCAATAGAAGCAATATATTCTGGTGTTCCCGTTAATAAAACTTTATGTATAGGATTTTCTAATATATTAATAAAAGATGAAACCTGATATTTTCTTATATCATTAATTTTTGCTTCAATGCAAACATACTCATCGTCAATATCTTCTGTATAGATACTATCATTTTTATATGTCATACAAGCTAAGTTGTATTGTTTAGCTTGTATATACACCTTTTTAGCTTCTTCAATAGATAATGTTTGTTCATATACTGTTTCCTGATTCGGTACAGTTCCCACTCTGGCACCATTAAAAGAAAGTAAATATCCACCAAATTCATCCAACAATAATTCTTTAGCTTCATGTCTAAGTCCTGCTGTTGGTCTACCTGAAGCCAAAACAATCTTAACTCCCTGTTTTTGAACTTCGATTAAAGCTTCTTTTGTTTTAGCAGTGATTTGATTATCAGAATTCTTTAAAGTCCCATCTAAATCTAATGCGATTAATTTATATTTCATCATAACCTCCTGTTTTTTTACTATCTTATAAAATTTTGTATCATTTGTCTATATTCTATTTTCCAAGATAATCACATATTTTATAAGCATATTTATGGTATAATGACTATCAGGAGGGGATAAAAATGAATCTCAAAAACAAATTAAGAAATCAGATGATTATTCTCACAATACTATCATTCTTTATATTTCTCTTTTTCTTCTTGCGTATTAATGTTTATACTTATACACCTATCTTTCGTATAATCTATACAATCGTTTTTATAAGTATCATATTGATACAATGGATCATGTATTTTTCTCAAAATAAAAAAATACCAGCTATTCATGACTGGTTAGAAAACTTTCTTGCCAAACATCCAGATATTCAACATTTGCAATCTTTATCTTACGCTACAAAATACGCTCAAAAACGTATCTTCGCCTTATTAGTCTATTATTTCTGTTTAAATATCATGGCTATTGTTTTTTCTTATTATATTATTATGCGTATTATCTTTGATCAGCCTATAAGTATGATTTTCTTGTTGTTTATAGTCTGTTTGTTGATAATTGTATTTGTATATGCATACATCTATACGCATATTGAAAAAACATATTATCAGTCTTATTTATATCATGATTATAAACTCTATATTCAAATGACTTATCATCTTTGTTGTATCCCTGTCTTTCAAAAAGCCATCTTGAGTTACAATACACTTATGAATGTTTCATCAGCATTGGGAAGATTGGGTTATCCTCAGGAAGCTTATGATTTTTTACTTATATGGAAACAAAATGCCAAAAGACTTCCTGCCCTCACAAAACTTTATTACTATGAACATTGCATTGCTCACTTAGCAATGCTACAGGACCTTGAAAAGTTTGAGGATGCTTATACAAAGTTTCAAACTCTTTATCAAAGTCATCCTCGTTTACACCAAAGAGAAAATATCAAAACATTAACTTTGATTGTTTCTCTTTATGTCGCTTATATTCATAATCAACCTGAAGAAGTTCTTCAACTCAAAAAACAAATACTATCATCTCATAATGATCTTCCACCTCAAATCAAAACAATTTTTGAATGGGCAGAAGCCAAAATATAATTCATCTAATCAACATTATAAAGACTATGAACAAGGACAGACCTTTTACCATACGTATAACGTGAACGAACACATTCAAAAGGAGTCCATTATTTAAATACGTTACTTGTTGTACTTCAAGCATAGGTGTTGTTGGTGTACATTTTAAGTATTCGACTTCCAAGTTGTTTGGTAAATCAGCCCTAATCTTACGATTAGCACCAACAATCTTGAGTTTAAAATTTTCCTTTATATCATTATAAAACGAAGATAATAAAATCTCTTCTGTTAAATGGGGTATAACTTGAACTGGAACTTTTAAATATTCTATTCAATAGAGTTCTTTATGCAATAAACGCAGACGAAAACAAATTCCTATAAGAAGACCAAAAAGCGTCCAAATGGACGCTTTTAAGTCGTATTCAAAAAAATTCATCATTCAATAAAAATATTTTTTATTTCAATACAAAGAAATGATTTATTACTTACACGTCTTCGATACCTCTCTACAATTAAATACTATATAGTGAGTTCATTATATCAAAGCGAATCATCACTTAAATCAAAATACTTAATCAACTACGTCATTAATAATCAATCTATAGTGACTATGTTTTATCATCAAATGAATGAAACATTATCACCTTTTTAACGAAATACTCAAAATAGTTTCTAACTGTTTTAAAAAATAATCCTTACTCTCTTTTGTTGGTTTAGATGGACCTTTGATATGCTTATGACTTTTTCTTTGATGAGCCCCAATATAACGTCTTAATAAAAGCTCATCAATATTCTGTGATGTGATTTTTAGCCCTGAGATATGTAAAACATAAGCGCCTTTTCCTAATGCCAGGGCTGCCAACCCATAGTCTTGAGTAATGAGTAAATCCCCTTTTTTCAAATCAGATAAAATACGCATATCAACACTATCTTTACCAATTTCACATTCTATAACAGGATAAGGGGCATCCTTTAATAAATGGGCATAATCTAAATACACAAACATCTCTATTTGATAGTTTAATGCTAATTGATAAATGTCATTTTTATACATGGCAGCATCGCCATCAACAATCACTCTCATACAATATGTAGTGCCAAAATCAAAACCATAGCGACAATACCACCAATGAGTCCACCAATATGACCTGTTTTAGAAATACGTCTATCCATGAATGTATAAATCAGATTGATAATAATCACAAATGCAAAATCATTTAATACACTCATAAACGGACCACCTAAAATATATCCTAAAGCAATGATGGCTCCAAAAAATCCAAAAACAACACCACTGGCTCCAATCGTTAAAGTCTGATAATAACGTGATGAAATTTGTGATGCACTATAACTTAATAATGAACTTAATATCATGGATATAATAACCAGATACAAGTAAGGAACTGTTCCTAGACAAGCCTCTAGAAAATGTCCTACCTGATATAATGCATATGCATTCATTAAAAAGTGAAAGAATTCTACATGTATAAAGTGACATGTTATAAAACGCCAATATTGATGACGTTCTTGAATATAAGGAGGATAAAATCCTCCTAATTTTAATGCACAACTCCATTTATCATCATGTTGTATAAACTGAATATATATAAATATAACTGCACAAATTAATACATAAATATTAGTTATCATCTTCTACCTCTATAACTGTAATTGTTCTTACGACTTGTGTCGTATTTCCATCTTTATCACTAACCGTATACATAATCTCATAGATTCCTGGTACTTGATTATCAACATGTCCATCGACAATCAGACGTGATGTAATATCTCCTTCAATATCATCTGTCGCATAAACACCATCATATAAATCCACACTCTCTCCAACATGAATTTCAAGGTTTTCAATACCTTTAATTGTTGGTGCAATAGCATTTTTTTCTACAACAACCTTGACTCTTAAAGAACTTGACTGGTTGCCATGCTGATCTTCTACAATGATACGTTCAATCTGTGTTCCTTCAATTTCAAAAGATTTTGTTTCACTCTTTTTACCACTTTTTTCATCATAGAAATAAACCTTTGTAAGTGAATGGTCTTCAACATTTTCAATCAAATCTTCAGCTTGAAGTGTTTCACCTAACTGAACATGCCATTCTACTTTCTTTAATTGAAACTTAGGTTTAATTGTATCTTCTACCACAATCTCAAAATATTGTGTTTCATTAAAATAAGTAATAGATGCCTGATATGTTCCAACTTCCTTTGAAACATGTGATAAATCTAATTTCACATTTTCTAAGACCGAATGATTCGCATTGACATATTCACTAACATCTGTAGGAATAACTTGTCCATATTGAAATGTAAAAACATTTCTTTTTAATTTAATTGGGGAAATTGTTAATGCTAAATAAATTAATATTGTATCAACAAGAATAAAAAAGGTTAAAATTGAAACAATAATTTTATTCTGCATAGTATACACCCCCTATTAAATATTATATCACTAAAATATGAAATTTTTGTGTCTAATGCTTTTTCTTTTGAAAAAAGAAGGGATTACCCTTCTAATCTTGATAAAACTTTTGTTTTTCCAAGCAAAGCAATTGATTTTGTTAAATCTGGTCCATGCATAATACCAGTCGTTGCAATACGAATTGGCATATATAACATCTTTCCTTTTGCTTTTGCTTCTTTTTGTGTTGCCTTGATACATGCAAAGATATGATCTGCATCAAATTCTTCATCTGACAATTGTTCTAAATGTGATTTAAACACCGCTAATGTATTTGGAATAGATTCATCCTGCATAAATTCTTGAGCTTCTTCACTGATCTGCATGTCATCTTCAAAGAATAATGCAACCTGTTCAACAATTTCTTCACCATAACTGATATGATCACGATGAACATCAATTAACTGTCTGATCCATTCATCACTCTTATCAGATAAATCATAAGCCTTTTGTAAGAATGGTAGACATAAATCAACCAATTCATCTAAAGTTTTTTCTTTTAAATATTGGCTATTCATCCATTTTAATTTATCGTTATCAAAAATAGCCCCTGATTTAGAGATACGATCAACACTAAATGATTGAATCAATTCATCCAATGTAAATAATTCTTTTTCTTCTTTTGGTGACCATCCTAACAATGCAATATAATTCAAAATAGCTTCACTTAAATATCCTTTTGAAATTAAATCCTGATAAGAAGCATCCCCATTACGCTTACTTAATTTATGTGTTTCATCTTTCATCACAGGTGGACAGTGAATATAAACTGGTGGTTCCCATCCAAATGCCTGATATATCAAATTATATTTAGGTGTAGAAGACAAATATTCATTTCCTCTAACAACATGTGTAATATTCATTAAATGATCATCAACAATATTAGCAAAATTATATGTTGGATATCCATCACTCTTTAACAATACACCTTCAGATAATCCTGCATTTTCAACTTCAATATGTCCATAAACTTCATCATCAAAAGAAGTGACTCCTGTACTTGGAATTGTTTGTCTGACAACATATTTTTCACCATTAGCAATTCTTTGTTTTGCTTCTTCTAAAGATAATGATTTACATGGATCGATATATCCTAATTCTTCATGATCAGCATTTTCCTTTTTCGCTTCTTCAATTGTTTCTTCATCACAGAAACAATAATGTGCGCCACCTAATTCTACTAATTTATCAGCATATTCTTTATAAATAGCTAATCTTTGTGATTGAATATAAGGTCCTACATCTCCTGGTTTATCTGGTCCTTCATCATAATGTAAACCTGTCTTATCAAGAACATCATAAATCATATCAACTGCCCCAGCAACTTCTCTTTGCTGGTCAGTATCTTCAATTCTTAAAATGAAATCCCCACCATCATGTTTTGCAATCAAATATTCATACAAAGCTGTTCTTAAATTCCCAATATGCATATAACCTGTTGGACTTGGGGCAAATCTTGTACGTACTTTACTCATTTTCTCTATCCTTCCTTATTTAATAATACAACACTCTGGGCAACAATACCTTCTTTTCTTCCAACAAAGCCCATCTTTTCGCCTCTTGTGGCTTTAATATTAACTTGTGTGATGTCACAATGAAGAACACGAGCAACATTGTCTTTCATCTTGGCAATATGTGGAGCCATTTTAGGTTCTTCACACAAAATTAAGCTATCAATATTTCCAATCTGGTAACCTTCTTTTTTCATCATCTGATACGTATATTCTAATAATAACATGGATGAAATCCCTTTGTATTTAGGGTCTGTATCTGGAAAATGCTTTCCAATATCACCAAGTCCCATAGCACCAATAATACTTTCAATAATCGCATGAAGCAAAACATCCGCATCGCTATGTCCTTTTAAACCTTTTTCGTAAGGAATTTCCACACCACCTAAGATAAGTGGTCTACCTTCTACTAACTGATGAATATCAATAGATTGTCCAATTCTCATCATACACATCACCCTTTCTGCCCTATTCTAGCACAAATAAGATGAATATACAAAACTATATCTTATGAAACTGTTTTATATTTTCAAAAAATATGGTAAACTAAAGCATATATTGAAACAAGGAAGGTTGGACACATGGATAATAAAGAAGTTATAAGTAAAAATTTTATTGAAAGAATTATAGATAAAGATTTAGAGGAAGGAACATACACAAAAGTTGCTACACGTTTTCCACCTGAACCTAATGGATATTTACATATTGGACATGCGAAGTCTATCTTATTAAATTATGGACTCGCTAAAAAATATAACGGAACTTTTAATCTTCGCTTCGATGATACAAATCCAACAAAAGAAAAGACTGAATTCGTTGACTCTATTGTTAAAGATGTGGAATGGTTAGGTGCTCATTATGATGGTGAAATCAAGTTTGCTTCTGATTATTTTGAAGATATGTATGAAGCTGCAGTAAAGTTAATCAAAAAAGGAAAAGCCTATGTTTGTGATTTAACAGCTGAACAAATCAAAGAATACCGTGGAACATTAACAGAACCAGGAAAAAATTCACCTTATCGTGATCGTAGTATTGAAGAAAACCTTGATTTGTTTGAAAGAATGAAAAATGGTGAATTTGAAGATGGAAGCAAAGTCTTACGTGCTAAAATTGATATGGCTTCACCAAATATCAATATGCGTGATCCGATTATTTATAGAATTGCCAGAATGACACATCATAACACTGGTGATCAATGGTGTATTTATCCAATGTATGATTTTGCTCATCCTATTGAAGATGCAATTGAACATATCACTCATTCTATCTGTACACTTGAATTTGAAGATCACCGTCCTTTATATGATTGGGTTGTCCAAGAACTTGAATATCCTGAACCACCAAAACAAATTGAATTTGCAAAGCTTTATTTAACAAATGTCATTACTGGAAAACGTTATATTAAGCGTTTAGTTGATCAGGGTATTGTTGATGGATGGGATGATCCACGATTAGTTACCATTGCTGCTTTAAGAAGAAGAGGATTTACACCTGAATCATTAAAGAATTTCATGGATTTAGTTGGTGTCGCAAAAAGCAATTCATCAGTTGATTATGCAATGCTTGAATATTGTATTCGTGATGATTTAAAACCAAAAGCACCTCGTGTTATGGCTGTTTTAGATCCTATTAAGCTTGTGATTGACAACTACCCAGAAGATCAGGTTGAATACTTAGATGCGCAAGTGAATATGGAAAATCCTGAATTAGGTGTAAAACAAATTCCATTCTGCAAGGAGTTATGGATAGATAGAGATGACTTTATGGAAGAACCACCTAAAAAATATTTCCGTTTATTCCCAGGTAATGAAGTCCGTTTAATGAATGCTTACTTTGTTAAATGTGTAAGTTATGAAAAAGATGAAAATGGAAAAGTGACTGTTGTACATTGTACTTATGATCCAATCACAAAAAATGGAACTGGATTTACAGGTCGTAAAGTCAAAGGAACAATTCATTGGGTACCAGTACCTTTCGCAAAGAAAGTCACTGCCAGATTATATGAAAATCTTGTGGATGAAGAAAAAGGTGTTTACAATGAAGATGGAAGTGTCAATTTAAATCCAAATTCATTAACAGTTGTTGAAAACTGTTATATTGAACCAGCTATTGAAGAGGCAAAACCTGGAGATTCATTCCAGTTTGTAAGAAATGGATATTTCTGTGTTGACACAAAAGATTCTACTGATGATCATCTTGTCTTTAATAGAATTGTCTCTTTAAAAAGTTCATTTAAATTACCAAAGAAATAAGATGGGAGCTACCCATCTTTTTTATGTACTTTCTGATATATTTTTTGCATTTGTAAATCTGTTAATGCCATACGACTGGCACATTGTTGGAGTTCTTTACAAATATCCTGTGATACCTGATCTTTGTTTTTATATAAAATTTCATGTTCTAAACTGGCCCAAAAATCCATTGCAATTGTTCGCATTTGAATTTCAACTGGAAGCTTCATTTTTCCAGATTTCAAATAAACAGGCACCTCTAACACAAGATGCAAAGAGCGATAACCTGTATCTTTAGGATAATCAATATAATTCATTTTCTTTACTCATATAATATCATCATGCATGATTAATAATTGAGAAATATATTGAATATCATTGATATAATGACAAATAACTCTTAAACCAGCAATATCATTTAACTTTTCTAAAGATTGCCTTTCTAAAGGATATTGCTTTCGTTGCAGTTTGTCTATGATACTTTCAGGAGATTTAATACGTGATTGAATATTATGAATGGGACTATATCCATTTTCACACTTCAATTCATCATCAATATTTTCTAACTTCATTTTCATGACTTTAATAGCCTGTCGATAAGGCTGCATTATTTTCCAAAAAGTCTTATGATCATTCAATTCATCTTTCAAGTCCATAACATCACCCAATCATCATTGTATGTCAGATTATGAAAAGGATTATCATATAAATATGTGAAAAAATAAAACAGAGAATTAACTCTGCTTTATCATATAATCTGTTAAATTAATACCATGTTTCATAGCATATAGAACATGATTTTTATCATTGATATGAGCCACTTTTGCTTCTAGGATTGTCGCAATATATCTGGCATCATCATCTAAAATCATCGGCCAGAAAAAGTAGAATCTTGTCCCATCTTTAAAGAAAAACTCAAAATCAGGAACATAGACTTCATAGGCAACAAGGCTTGCTCCCATGACATTCATATATTTACGATTTGCATAAACATTGACTTTTTCAATATCTTCATAACGATAATAATGCATAATCTTTTCATCTTTACCCACTAACACTGCAAAGAAATATTTTAAATTATCCATCATTCCTTTAAATTTATAATAGCGAATACCATCTCTTAAAAATTCTACAGACTGGTCTAAAGAGTTATCTAACATCATGGATGGACCTGTTGCACGATTAGCCACACCAATCGACACAATGGTTAAAGTGATAAACATCAAAGCAAAAAGAGTCCACCATATCCAAGACTGTTCTATAACAAGCCTTAACCAGATCATGACTGTTCCTGTCAAAAATAATGAACCTAATACTTCATAAATAATTTGTCTTTTAGCCCATGCCTTTGTTAGCTTTCTTCCTAACGATACAGTATTGGTTGTTTTTTGAATACCTAACTTCCAATGATGTGAGGTTTCTTCAATATCCTGTAAAGCTGGAATTAATGGTAAATCTTTATCATGATAGTTATCAATCGTTTTTTTAATTTCTTTCATATTTTCTATTTGATTATCCAAATGAACCTGATTGACTCTTAAACATTCATGAAAATCTAAATGTCCATTAACAATAGCTTTAACATCATCAATAGAAATATTTAATCCTCTTAAAAATTTAACTAATTTTAAGACCTGTAAATCTTCATCACTATAGTTACGATAACCATTATCATCTCTTTGAGGAGTAATAAAACCTTCTTTTTCATAATAACGAATTGTATGTTTACTTAGTCCCAATTCTCTTTCTAAATCACTTGTTTTCATATTATTTCCCTTCTTTCCGTGCGCACGTTCTTGCGCTTAATATATATTTCTTTTGAAATCATCGCTCCTGCAATGCGATGTAAAGCAACCGACTTACCTCGCGGGGATAACCCAACGGGGACCAAAGCATGTCGGT
>NZ_NFHI01000129.1:0-543 GCF_002159255.1 Massilimicrobiota sp. An80 | reverse complement strand
TTGTTCAGGCCAGAAGCAAGATCAAGCCTGAAGCTTTCAAAGCTTTGTTTGATGGATTCAACAAAAAAACTTTCAAGAAAAAGTTATTTCATGGCTACAGGCTATTGGCCATTGATGGCGGTGAACTGCCTATTGACAATACCATCTTTGACGATGAAACAACTGAATTAAGACATGGCACTCTTGCAAAACCTTACTCTGCCTATCATTTGAATGCCAGTTATGATCTATGAGAACGTACATATGATGATATTATCATTCAGGGTGAAGCCAAAAAAGATGAAAATGATGCTTTCTGTCAACTTGTTGACAGATATGATGGACAGAAAGCCATCTTCATTGCCGATAGAGGCTATGAATCCTACAATGGTTTTGAACATGTTGTACACTCAGGACATAAATATATCATTCGTGTTAAAGACATTGAATCTACGACTAGCATCACCAAGTCACTAGGACCATTTCCTGATGGTGAGTTTGATGTTGATGTGTTTAGAATGCTGACCTTAAAACAAACAAAAATGACAAAAGCCTGTCCTGAAA
>NZ_NFHI01000128.1:0-552 GCF_002159255.1 Massilimicrobiota sp. An80 | reverse complement strand
CAATGGAGTCAACTTAGTAAGTTGGCTCTTTTTTATTTTTTTGGAAATAAAAGAGTGTCTTTTTTACTTGTAGTTAAGTATAATTATCTATTTATTATCTTATTTCCTTTACTTTTGTTGTATAATGTAGTTAAGAAAGAAGGTGCTTCTATGTTCGTTAGAGTTATCAAAAATAATAAGGGTAAGAAAAATACCTGTTTTTGCGCACTCGTTGAATCCTATCGTGATTCTTCTGGCGTTCCTAAACATCGTGTCCTTATCAACTTTGGGCAGATTGATGAGGAATCCGTTCCTTTTCTGAAGGCTGCTTTCGCCAAGAAAAAGCCTCGTCTTGTCTATGATGATGAATAATGTAGTTAAGTCTTCTCAGCTGGCTGCTATCTTCAGTGAGTTTAATGCTATCATTCATTCTGATATCACAAACAGACTCTGTCGCAAGAGAACACAGGACTTTACCAGAAATAGAAATATGAATTTCTATTCGCTCATCTATTACTTCATCTTCAGAAACAGAACCACAACCAATGCTGAACTCTCTCATTTTTATTCTTC
>NZ_NFHI01000127.1:0-583 GCF_002159255.1 Massilimicrobiota sp. An80 | reverse complement strand
GGCATGAGCACATCATTAGATATGGCAAGGATAAAAATGGAAATCAAAGATATTTATGCAAACATTGTCATAAGACTTTCTCGCCCATGACAGGAACTTTGTTTTCATATTCAAAGAAGAAAGCCTATCAATGGTATCTGTATATGGAATCACTCTTTCGTGGTGATACCATTGTACAGTCTGCTCATATTGCAGGTATATGCGAACATACATCTCTTGTGTGGAGACATAAGATACTGAGTGTATGTGCTTCTCTCACAGCTAAAGATCGCATACTAGATGGAGTTGTTTACCTTGATGAAAAACTTTCAGATGTCAAACATCCTGGAATAACAGTTGAAGATAAAGAATCAAAGAAGAAAAGAGGAATCAGCGATCAGAAGAGAAACATTGTCTGTGCCATAGATGAACACAACAATAAAGTGATACAGGTATCAGAAAGAGGAAGAATACATACCAAGAATCCAATGTCGTCAATTTAAAATGGCAAAAGGATATGTTTAGCCAATTTAGTATCTAATCATATCCTTTTTGTGTTTGAAAACGCTAAAAAAGCGTACAAATACCCCTTGATTTTTGATGA
>NZ_NFHI01000126.1:0-591 GCF_002159255.1 Massilimicrobiota sp. An80 | reverse complement strand
TGATTTGCTTAATTCCTATGAAGTGACATGTTGCAAAAGATGTGCCTCCACTGATTTTAAGAAAAAAGGCTTTACCAAAAATGGTATTCAAAGATATTATTGCAACATCTGCAAGAGATATTTTAATGTCCTTACAGGAACTATGTTTGATAATCACAAGATTGCAATATCCGAATGGATTGAATTCTGTTTGGGTATTTTCAGATATGAGAGTATCAATTTAACTTCCAAGAACAACAAAAACAGCTTTACAACATCAAAATATTGGCTATATAAACTCTTTTATATTATTGAAGACATGCAAGATGATATCGTACTTGAAGGTAATGTCTATATCGATGAAACATTCTATCCTGTTGTCGAATCTGATAAAACTGTTAAAGATGGCAAAAAACTAAGAGGATTATCAAAAGACCAAATATGCATCGGCATCGCATATGATGGCAATCATGTTTATGCTCATGTTGAGGGATTTGGAAAAACATGCCAAAAGAAAACAAAGGACACATTCATAAATCATATTAAGCCTGGATCGCATCTTATACATGACAAAGAAAAAAGTCATAAGATTCTGATAAAAGAATTGAAACT
>NZ_NFHI01000125.1:0-596 GCF_002159255.1 Massilimicrobiota sp. An80 | reverse complement strand
CTAATTCCATTGAGTTTATATTTCTTTGTATCAAAAACTGTGACCTTTGCACTCACTCTATGCACAAAGTTTTCTACTCTATCCATTTCTGGTCTTGTCTTATCTTCTCCCTTGATTAAGATTACTGGTATATCTCTTTCAATCACTTCCAATGTCCCATGGAAAAAGTTTGCTGCTGAGATTGGTCGTGTTCTCATCCATTGCATTTCTTCCATTATGCACATTCCATAACATACTGCCCAGTCTTCCAAGTTCCCTGATGCCACTAGATATGTGATAGGTTCATCACAGTATTTTTCTGCATAGTTCTTCATGTCTTCATCTGCATCCTTATAGATTTGTACGACATTGTCTGGCATGTTCTTGATTTCTTCCATCAATTTGTCATATTGATCAAATTGTCCTGCATTTTTCATGAAGCGTAATACCACTGAATACCACCAATAGTATTCTCCTCCAAATGTATTGACAAGATAGTCTACTTTTTTGGCTAATGGTGAATCTAGAACTTCCACATAGCCAATGACTCTCGCTCCGACTTCATGAGCCTTATCAATAGCTTGTTCAATCTCAATTGTATTTCCTGATAGAGAAGC
>NZ_NFHI01000124.1:0-613 GCF_002159255.1 Massilimicrobiota sp. An80 | reverse complement strand
AAGAAGAAAAAGATAGACTCAATAAAATGTTTTATGCCGATAAATCAATAAAAAACTAATGATGATACAATGATTATTTCAATTTAATCGGCATAATTATTTTATCGGTATAAGTCAGCTTATGCCGATATCGGCATAATGACACATAATATCCTCGGCACCAGAATTCTCTGTTTCTATATTTGAATCGCGCATTTGCCCATTTTTCAAATATCATCTGACTACTCTTCCCTTTTAGGTATCCCATAAATCCAGATATGCTCATTTTAGGTGGTATTTCAACTAGCATATGTATATGATCTTTACATACCTCTGCTTCTAATAAACTACCCCGGGGCAGAGCCCACAAATGTCCACTGGACATTTGCGACGGGGTATTTCAAAAACTTTGTGATTACAACTTTAATAGTATTTGTTCATAGGAATCTTGTTTACCTTGATTTTTCACATATTCTTTTATTGCCTGCTCACTTACGTTGCGCCCCACACTTGACACTTATACCGATAAAATAATTATGCCGATTAAATTGAAATAATCATTGTATCATCATTAGTTTTTTATTGATTTATCGGCATAAAACATTTTATTGAGTCTATCTTTTTCTTCTTCAGA
>NZ_NFHI01000123.1:0-614 GCF_002159255.1 Massilimicrobiota sp. An80 | reverse complement strand
ATTATGAACTATAACCTGTGAATGTAATTCCTGCAGTATGAGTTCTGCTTTTTCGCTCGTTACTCTTTCCATCTCAATCTTATTTTTTAGGATATCATATCCGGTTTCTGCTGACCATCTGTTTCCATAAAGCTGTAGAACTTCTTTTGTTGGCCATTCATTTTCATCAAGATTCGTGAAAATAATGATTTCTTCATCTTTTTCACTAACCTTTAATTGCCTTAATTCAGATTTCATAACTTTGATGACTCTTAACCTGAAATTCCTATGCTCTCTGGCATAATCCTTGACTTCTTCAATTTTAAAGCGATCAATCCATCTGTCATCCAAATCTATTTCAATCCAACCATCTCTTTCAATATTTTCTAGCTGTTTCTTATAAAAGTTTGGCTTTCCTCTGTAACAGAATTTATCGCCTTTCATATTATAATAAATAAAGATATCAGTTGATGGATAATTGCGGTCCCCTATGTATATAACTTTCTGTTTTTCTAAAATATCATGAATATTATTCATTTGTTCATATGCCATGGGTATTTCAGAATCCTTATAAGATTTAATCAATACATCAATATATATACCATTGCATACATCTAAAAATCCAGATATTCTTG
>NZ_NFHI01000122.1:0-626 GCF_002159255.1 Massilimicrobiota sp. An80 | reverse complement strand
ATATAGACTTTTCCATACTTGGATTTAAAAAGTGCGTTATATTCAGGGAAAACAAGATCTATGCATTTCTGCAGACGATTGGAAAGAACATTGATCTGTTCCTTGAGGGAATGATGCAATCTAGTCAGCTGCTTCTGTTCATAAAGGTCAAATTTCTTAGAAGACGTCAAGCGATAAGGTTTCTTGAGTTTATTTGAGCTTAATATATCGCATATATTAAGAGTATCAAGTTTATCGTTTTTAGTGATGCCACCATCCATTCTACGATTGAGATCGGTAGTTTTAGGATTGATTAAAGCGACGTTGTAGTTCTTCTGTAAAAGAAAGCGCAATAAAGCGAAATGATAATGACCAGTATCTTCCATACCGATAAGAACGCTATCAACAGGATAGAGAGCGATCTGAGAGATAAGGAATTCAAAACCCTGAGCATTATTAGAGAAAGCGACAGGCTGAAGAATAATTTCACCAGTCAACTTGTCAACGATACTGACGAAATGCTTGTGTTTTCCAATATCAATACCAACTAATTTCATAAAAACCATCCTTTCAAATAAATTTCATGTGATGTGGTACCCACAACACTTAGACCATAAAACCTGGTTCAAAATGCGAATTCAAAGACT
>NZ_NFHI01000121.1:0-626 GCF_002159255.1 Massilimicrobiota sp. An80 | reverse complement strand
AAGAACAGGTTCCCTATCTTAAAGCCATGTATGCTAAAAAGAAACCTAGACTTGTGTATGATGATGAAGAATAATGTCTATCTATTCTACATTTGAATATTTTGATGCTCTTTTGTCTCGTCCTGATATTTTTGAGATTGCTAGAAAAGATCCTAGATATTTTACAAGAGATTCAAAATTAGGACTTACAGGACTGCTCAAGTTTCTCATATCTAGACAAGGTTACACAGTTGCCAATGAAATCAATCATTACTATTCATCTTTTGAATTGGAAAAGTCAGTTTCCAAGCAGGCTATATTTCAGGCACAGGAAAAGCTGGATTATAAGGTATTTCCATATATGAATTCAAAGCTATGTAAGCACTATTATCAGAATAATGATTATGAAACATTGAAAGGATATACAGTTGTAGCTATAGACGGATCAGTTGGAGAAGTACCTTACACTGAGGAAAATGCTAGAGTTTTCGGAGTTGATGATCCCCGTAGAAACAATTTATTTAAAGTTTCTCCAAGAATATCTGGATTTTTAGATGTATGCAATGGTATATATATTGATGTATTGATTAAATCTTATAAGGATTCTGAAATACCCATGGCATATGAACAAATGAATAATATTCATG
>NZ_NFHI01000120.1:0-659 GCF_002159255.1 Massilimicrobiota sp. An80 | reverse complement strand
TTTCTAATTCATTTTTGATTTCTTCTAAGTTCATAGTCGTTTACCTCACTTATGTAATAAGTGTATCATATTTGATAATGCCTCTGCATAGGAAGAATAACTTTTAACCACCAAAAAACGATGTTAAAATCATAAATTTCAAATTCTGCATCTTTTTGGGTTAACATAGCCGTTTTTATGGAGTTAAAATCAATTACCAACATTTAACTGAAGTTAAATTTTTCAATAAAGAAAAAAGGGTATAACCGACCTGGCAACCTATCAGTTGCCTTGTATATATTATGACTCTATTTTTATACATTCAATTTTAATTGCTTATAAGGCTGATGTCTTCGTATTTGCAGATAGTCTTCAATTCCTCTATGACCAAATTTCAATATCTCGCCGATTCCATCTTTGATCTGATATAGCCAAAAGTAGTTTTTACTTTTTAAGCTCCTGCTTCTTTCCACTATCTTTATGACTAATAATTTCTTATTGATACTTTCTGTCAATAAAGTCAAATGTCCTATATGCATCATCAGCAAGCTATTGATGACAGGAAGACATACTATACAGACTCAATATGATATACGAATATGCAGATGAACTGGATGACTTGACTCAGGAAATCAATCTGAAGTTAGATAAACTGATAGAAAAAGCAGAAAAAAAGAACC